>CAYWNX010000245.1:0-4501 GCA_964459735.1 uncultured Dechloromonas sp.
CACCGCTTCCGGCCGATCCGCGCATGGTTGCCGGCCAAGCGGTCAACCGCCTCCACGCCGGGCAACATCACATCGGATACCTCCCGTGTTGCAGGGCCGTCTGGCGCATGGCGTCGTAGTTCTCCAGGCGCGCCCAGGACGGGACGGAATTCCCGGACCCGATTCCGTAGCCGCCCCCGGGCGCGATCAGGCGCAGCAGATCGCGGACTCTGCCGCGGACTTCCTCCACGCTCCCCGAGCGGAGCAACTCGGTATCCACGTTGCCGAACAGGCAGAGCCGGTCGCCCCAGCGGCGCTTGATCTCCCCGATGTCCATCGCCGTCGGATCGATCGGGTGCAGGGCGTCCAACCCGAGATCGATCAGGTCATCGATCAACGTGGTCAGATTCCCGTCCGAGTGCATGAAAAACAGCCGGCCGGTCTCGTGGCAACGGGCGGCGACCTTCCGGTACCACGGCAGGATGTGCTCCCGCAACATCGCTGGCGAAATCATCGGCCCCTGCGTGTAGGCGAGGTCGTCAACCGCCCACACGGCGGCCACGTGCGGCAAGGCGAGGACCTCGTCGAGCGCGTGCATCTGGATCCCGGCGACCCGCCGGATCACGTCGGAGGCGAACTCCGGGTCGGCCAGGAGGGATTCCGCGAAGTTCTCGAAGCCCATGAGCATCCAGCTCAGGGTGAAAATCTTTCCCGAGAGCGCCACGACCTTCATGCCCTCGGGCAGGAGCGGTTTGACCGCATGAAACTGGCCGATGTCGATCTGCGCGGCCAGATCCCACGGGAACAGGTCGAAGCGGCGACGGTCGAGGATGAACGGCGTGCATTCGAGGTTCCAGCTGCGCTCGTCGCTCACGTCGGCCCCTTCCTTTTCGAGCGCGGCGCGCAGGATCCGCGAGATCGACGAGTCCTCGGTGACTTTGCCGGGCCGCATCATTCCAACCACCAGCGGAATGTAGTCGTAGCCGGCTTTCGTCCAGAACTCGACTTGCGCCTCCAGGTTCTCGTAGGTCACCGGGCGGCCGAGGAACCGGCTCTGGATGTCGAAATCCACCAGCGCCTCGATCAGCGGAACGCGGTCGGGCTCCTTGTGCCGGACGGTCTGGCGGACGCGTTCAAAATCGGGACGGATGGGAATGTCGATGCTCATGGCCGGAAGGCAGGCTTCTGCAGATAGGGGACCGTCAGCGGGCCTTGGGGCAGCACGGCCACGCGCGCGTCCGGGCCGAGCGCGGCGAGCCGCTCCCGGACCGCGGCGCCGATGTCGTGGCACGGGTTGAGGTGGATGGCACGGAGCGCGTCGTCGGGCAGCGAACTGCAGACCAGGACCTCGGCCTTCCGCTGGATCAGCGCCTGGATTTGCGCCTGCCATTGTTCCGGGTGCGAAAATCCCGGCGCGTCCAGCCGGCCCAGCAATTCCTCCGGGCTGGACGCGCTCCTCAGCAGCTTGTCGCACGGGCTGCCGGCGGGGACACCCTCGCGGCATTCACTGGCGATGATGAGCGTGCCGCCCGGCTTGATGATACGGGCGCCCGCGCTCAGGCCCTTGACGCTCTGGTAGAGGTTCAGGTCGAGCGGATAGCCGCTGTTGGTGGTGACCACGATGTCGAACGGCGCGTCCACCCGCTGCATCGCGGTGCGCCGGACGAATTCGCACCCGGCCTGGTGCGCGCGGATCAGGTCGCCGGCGAAGACCCCGGTGATGCGGCGGCGGGTGTCGAGCGCCACGTTCAGCACGAAGCTCGGGCCGACGCTCAGGGCGATGTCGCGGATCTCCTCCCAGATGGGATTGCCCCCGGTGATCCCGAACGCGGCCTGCGGATCCCCGATGTTTTTCGCGCCGTGATTGCTCATCACCGTTTGCAACCCGGCCGTGCCGGGCATGATTCCCTTGGGCCCGCCGCTGAACCCGGCGAAAAAATGCGGCTCGATGAAACCGGTGATGATCCGCACGTCCGCCCCGACCACGTGGCGATTGATCAAGGCAGGCGTGCCATCCCGGGTGGTGCCGACCTGCACGAGCGCCTCCGGATTTTCCGGCTCGTGGTTGAGGACGCGGAAGTTGGCCACGACCTCGGGCGTGAGCATTCTTTCCAGCTCGGCGCGGGTGTTGGGCCGGTGGGTGCCAAGCTGGTTGACCAGCGTGATGTCCCCGCGCGGGACGTGCGCAAGGTGACCGAGCAGCCACGGGATGATCCGCTCGTTCGGGGTCGCCCGCGTGATGTCGCTGAAGGTGATGCACACCTTGGCGCCCGGCCGGATCCACTCCCGCAGCGGCTTCGCGGCGATGGGATTCTCCAAGGCGGTGATGACCGCGGCGCGCTCGTCCGTGAGGGGGTGCGCATGTCCCGGTTCGATGACGGTCGTCCGGTCATCGGGCAGTTCCACGGGCAGCGTGCCCGAGCCGTAGGCGAGTTTGATGTTCATGGTTTTCTGAAGCGGGGGAGCAGTGAGCCGCCGATGAAGCGGGCGCGGTCGCCGAGGTTGCGCCCGATGCGCAGCACCTCGTTCCACTTGGCCATCCGCTCGCTCCGGCAGAAAGAGCCCACCTTGAGCTGGCCGGAGTCGGTGCCCACCGCCAGGTGGCTGATGAATGCGTCCTCGGTCTCTCCCGAGCGCGCGCTGACCACCGGGTTCCATCCGCCCTGCTGGGTCAGGCGGATGGCGTCGATCGTCTCGGTCACCGTGCCGATCTGGTTGAGTTTGATCAGGACCGCGTTGGCCACGCGGAGCTCCATTCCCTTCCGGATCCGGGCGGGATTGGTGGTGAACAGGTCGTCGCCGATCACCTGCATCCCGGCGCCGCAGGCGTCATGGAACCGCTTCCATCCGGTCCAGTCGGTGTCAGCCGCCGGATCCTCGATCGACACCACGGGGTACCGCTTGCACCACGAGACCAGCAGGTCGACGAACTCGGCCGACGTGAGCGTGCGGCCGTCGAGGTCGAGCCGGTAGGTGCCTTTCGCCTCGTCGTAAAGGTCGCTCGCGGCGATATCGAGCGACAGGGCCGCCTCCTTTCCCGGGGTGTAACCGGCCCGCTCGACGGCTTCGACGAAGGTGGCCAGCGCCTCTTCGTTGGTTGAGAACTCCGGCCACCAGCCGCCCTCGTCGGCGGCGCCATGGAGTTTCCCGCGCGATCCCATGATCTCGCCTGCGGCATGGAAGACGTTGAAGGTTGTTTCGAGCGCCTCCCCATAGGTGCGTGCGCCGGTGGCCACGACCATGATGTCCTGGATATCGGTGCGACGGTTGGCGTGAGCCCCTCCGCCGAAAATCTGGATTTCCGGCAGCGGCAACAACGTCCCGCCGCCCAGGTGCTCGTGGAGCGGCCGGCCCATGCAGCGGGCGGCGGCATCCACCGTCGCCATTGATACGCCGAGGATCGCGTTCGCGCCGAGGCGGGACTTGTCCGGGGTGCCGTCCAGCGCGACCAGCGCCTCGTCCAGGCCGCGCTGGTCGAACACATCCCGGCCGGCGACGGCCCGCGCGATCTCGCCGCGCACGTTGGCGATGGCCTTGAAAACCGACTTGCCGCGAAACCGCGCGCGGTCGCCATCCCTCAGTTCGAGCGCCTCGAACTGCCCGGTGGATGCACCCGAGGGGACGAGCCCCCGGCCGGTCACGCCGTTTTCCAGCGTCACCACGGCTTCGACGGTCGGGTTGCCGCGCGAGTCGAAGATCTGGAAAGCCCCGGCGGATCGGATTTTCATGACTGGGGCAACGCCGTCACCCACCGCGCGGCGAGTTCGGCGAATGTGGCCGGCGCGTCCGGCAATTCGCGGGCGACAAATTTGCGGATGAGCGCCTGCTTTTCAGCCTGGTTCAGGAGATACTCGACCGGCGATTTGCCGTCCACGCGGGCCAGCAAAAGCATCAGCAGCAACCGGGTGGTGCGCGCCTCGAGCTGCGCCGACCAATGCCCGCCAAGCCCGGGCCGGTAGGCCCCCAGAAAGGCGGTCCCCAGCGACAGGTAATCTTCCTTCAGGGCGGGGCGGTGCAGGGCCTTCAGCAGGAGGTGATTCAGGAAGAATGCGAGGTCAAAGGCCGGGTCGCCGAACCACGCAACCTCGCAATCGAGGATCACCAGCCGCGCCGAGCCTGCCGCAAGCATGATGTTTTTCGGACTGAAATCACCGTGGACCAGCGCCAGCGAGGCGCCCTCGAGCCGTCCGGCCTCGGCCTTGAAAAGGGATTCGAGCGGCGGGTTTCGCGTGCCTGTCGTAAGCAGGTATGGCTCGATCCGCAGCTTGAAGAAATTCGGCGTGGTGCTGAACCGTTCCCGCAAGGCGCCGTCGCCCCACGAGGCCCGGTGGATCGCGGCGAGCGTCTCCCCGGCCGGGCGGGCGTAGCGCGATTCAACCCGGCCCGCGAGCAGCTCGGTTTTCCAATTGGCCCAGCCGTCGCCAAGGTATTCCATCGCGAAAAAATTGCGCACCCCGTCGGCGTGCAGGATCCGCGGCACCGAACCGGGCGCGACTTCGTTGGCGTAGCGCATGTAGGCCTG
>CAYWNX010000246.1:0-4500 GCA_964459735.1 uncultured Dechloromonas sp.
GGCTATTCCGGGGTGGAGAATGCGCTGTTTTACACCGACAACTGCCGCCTGCTTTATGGCGATGCCCAGCCGATGGCCGGGCATATCATTCAGCATTTGAAGGCGATGGGCTAATACAAAGGTAATATCCTTGGCGGAACGGCCCCCGTGCGATGGGCCGATTACTTCGTAATGGAATAAAAAGTGAAAAGAATCGACGATTTGCTCCTCTGGCTGGTGGTGGCGCTTTGCCTTGGACTCTGGATCGCCGCCCAGATGACCGGCCCGCTATCCAATCACTGGTTCATGTTGCTCGCCATCACGCTTGCCGCCGCTTCACTGTTCTCCTTCCAGCAGCGGCGCCGCTGGAAAGCGCGTCAGCAAAGCTACATCACCGAACTGAATGCAGTGATGTCGGAGTACAACATCCTGTCCACAGAAGCCATGTCGCATGCTGAATTGCAATTCACCTCGCTTGAGCAGGATATGCAGGAAGCTCAGGAAATCATTCGTGCCTCGGTCAACAAGCTGTCCGGCAGCCTGACCGGCCTTGAGTCGCAATCCTCCGATCAGCGCCAGATTCTCCGTTCGCTGATCGAGGAAATGCTGCAAATGACTGGCTCGGACAATGTTCAAGCGCAGGAACAGGCTGGCCTGCAACGCTTCTTTGACGAAACCAATGCCCTGATCGGCGAATTCGTCAGCAAGATGGACCAACTGCGCTCAACCAGTGCCGGCGTTGCCACCAGCTTCGAGCAAATGCAGGGACAGGTCGGAAAAATCACCAGTACCCTCAATGACATCGCCGGCATCACCAAGCAAACTGATCTGCTCGCACTGAATGCCGCCATTGAAGCGGCCAGGGCCGGCGAAGCCGGACGCGGCTTTGCCGTGGTCGCCGATGAAGTGCGCAATCTGGCGGCGCGGACCGGGGAATTCAATGTCGACATCCGCCAGGCGCTGGGCGACATTCTCAAATCGTTGCAGGAGGTAGGCGTTCGCGTCGCCGGGGCGACCAATATCGACATGAGCATTGCCGAGAAATCGCGCGCCACGCTGAGTGAACTGGGCGAAGAGTTACTGAGCCTCACCCAGACCGCCCGACAGCACTCCGACCGCATTACCGAAGTCACCGAAAAAATGCACAGCCTGACCCAGGAGGGCGTCATGGCCATGCAGTTTGAAGATATCGTGACCCAGATGATGAGCCGCATCAGTCAGCGCACCCTGAATGTCGGCGAGTACATGCACGCCTTCCTCAACCTTCATCACGACCAGGGCCAGACCGACGGCCTGCGACGTTTCCGCCAGCGCAGCGAGCGCCTCGTCCAGTTGCTGGTCAATTCGCACGTCAAAGCCGATGCCCTGCGCTCCCGCAGCACGGCAAAATCCGCCACGGGCAACAACGACGGCGACATCGAGCTATTCTAAATACATGCCTTGCCGGCAACTGGCGTTGATTCACGACACGCCGCCCGCTGGCGCCGATTGCCGCGGTCGACCGCATTTTTAAGGCAAAAACCACGCGGCCAAACCTGAATACCACACTATTGAAACATCACGACCATCATGAGATTATTCTCGAATGCAGTATTACTGGCTGCATTGATGGTTGCGCTAGCAAAAGGCAAACTGCCAGTTAAACTGCCGGCGTAAGGAGTGGTAACTTTGGGCACGAATGAAGGCACGTTATCTGTTCTTTGTGCTGATGTCGCAGATAGCACAAGCTTGGCGCAATCTCTTGGCAAACTGGAAGCACTGCACGCCGTAGGGCGTTGCGAGAAGCGCATCAGGCGTTCGGTCGAAACCCATGGCGGCCGTTTGGTCAGCTACACGGACAGCAAACTGATGGCTTTTTTTGCCAACGGTGCCGATGCACTGCAGTCGGCCATCGAGATGCAGCGCCGGATTTCCGAACTACCTCCACCCCGTGGTTTCCCCTTATTGGTTCGCGTCGGCCTTTGCACGGGCCATCAGGCGAAGGAAGGCCGCTATTTTCCGGCCGAAGGGGCGAATCCTGCGGCCAGCCTTTCCGCAGTTGCCGAGCCAGGTCGTATTCTACTCAGCCTGCCAAAGCGCGCCAAACTCTATCCCTGGTTGCGCCTGACGGCGAATAGCCTGCCGGACCTGATGCTGAATTGTGGCAACCGGCGGCTGGGTGTATTCCAGGTGGCCTGGCAGGAAAGCGACCCGGTTGCCCTCAGGCTGGCGCTTTTAGATCCGGACAACAGCGGTGCGGGACAACTCTCTGTGCGTTACCAGGGCATCGAGATGACGCTTGATGAAAATCAGCCGTTGACCAGAATTGGCCGCCAGTTGGACTGCGATCTCGTCGTGCGCGACACACGCTGCTCGCGCGAGCACGGCACGATCGAGCGGCGCCTCGATCGTTTCGTCTTTGTCGACCGAAGCACGAACGGCACCTTCGTGACCGTGGAAGGACAGGTCGAGGTTTTTGTTCATCGTGAGGAATTGGTCTTGTTTGGCCGAGGTCAGCTCAGCCTCGGGGCTCCTGCGTCGGCCAAGGGCGTGGAACTGGTGGAATTCCAGACCGGCAGTTTTTCACGTTAGCCAATCCCTTCCTCGCATCAAGACAGCAAGGCTCGCAAGTTGCGGCTAGCGAACACCTCGGCAAATTACCGGGAAGATTCCAGGCGAGGTTTGATTCGGGTAATGGCCGGCAGAAAAACCTCCGTCACCAGCACCTGCTGCGGCCCCAGGCGATGCATTGAGCGCCTGGCCCACAGATAGCCATCGATTTTCCCCAGCATTGCGGCGCGCTGGAATAGTAGGTGACGCTTATCGAGCCGGCAGTATTCAATGACACCACGCCGGAATCCCGGATAGGAAAACAGCAGCGACCCCAGCGAGCGACTGCCCAACCGCGACAACCATCGGGTCAGACGACCATTTGTTGCGGTCGACAACGTGGTGTGGGCAAAAATCACCGGCACGCCATCGCATTCGAGACTGACTTCACGCACCCAGGCCTGGCGCCGATGCGGCAGCTCGTCGGCCAGTGGCTTGCCCCTCGCGTTCCTCAGAAGGCGCACGCGAAATTCGCCGCAACTCTGCTGGCAGCGCGCCGTCAGCGAATCCGGCTCAGTCAGCCAGGAACGCAGAACCGGATCTTGCCTGACGCCAGAAAAACGGGGGCGCCATTTGCCGGCTGCCATTACTGCGGCCGCGGCGCTTTGTCGATGCCGTTCAGCTTGAGGCCGGGTTTCAGACCGCGTTGGGCAAACCAGCCGATGTTCATTTCCAGCGCATAGCGGGCCGGTTTGCGGGCGCAGTGATTGTCTTCGGTCTGCGGTTGCATATCTTCGATATTGATGATGACGCCGGCCTCATCGATGAAGGCGACCGACAACGGCAGGTAGGTGTTGCGCATCCACATGCAATGCGTGTTGTTCTGCGGGAAGACGAAGAGCATGCCGCGCTGCGGCGGCATCGCCTTGCGCTGCATCAGGCCAACCTGGCGATTCTGGTCGGTGGCGGCAACTTCGGCCTCGATACGGTGGAATCCTGCGGTCAACTCCAAAACCGGCAGGGAATTCTGTGCCCAGGCGGCAAGGCTCAACAGCAGGCCAGCCAGCGTGCCAACAAATTTCTTACTCATTGAATTTTCCTTGCAAGTCCTTGTAACTACCGTCGATCTGACGCCATTGGCCCAGCGCCAGACCATCCAGCGTCGCCGCCCCGATGGCCGCCCGGATCAGACGCAGCGTAGGATAACCGATGGCCGCCGTCATCCGCCTGACCTGGCGATTCTTGCCTTCGCTGATGCGGATTTCCAGCCACGAAGTCGGGATGGCAGCACGATAGCGGATCGGCGGGTCGCGCTGCCACAGCCCGGCAGGCTCTTCGATCAGCCTGACCTTGGCCGGTTGCGCCGTGAAATCGGAGAGCCTGATGCCGGCCCGCAGCCTGCCCAGCGCCGCCTCGTCCGGCACACCCTCGACCTGCGCCCAGTAAGTTTTTTCCAGCTTGTGTTTCGGATCGGCGATGCGCGCCTGCAGCTTGCCGTCGTCGGTCAGGATCAGCAGCCCTTCGCTGTCGGCATCGAGCCGGCCGGCGACATAAACCCCCTTGACCGGAATGAACTCGTCCAGCGCCCGCCACTTGCCTTCCGGCGTGAACTGGCTGAGAACGCCATAAGGCTTGTTGAGGAAAACGATGGAGGACACGGCGGCAGGATTTCGGGGTGACGGAGGATTGCGATTTTCGCCGATTTTTCCGGTTGACCGTAGAGCCAGCCGTTGTTTCGGTGCTCCAGGGGCCAGCCCTCCGACGTAAAGCATTTGGTGCTTGGGCGTTCTCCGAACAAATCTTTAAATCAATTGTGTCGCAACGATCTCAGTATTCTAATTGCATCCAATGCCCCCAAATATGCCCCCGTACGGTTGTTTCTGCAACTACGCCAGATCGACGTTGAAACCATACTTCATGCTGTCTTGCATCTTCCTGTCCTGTTTCTCGATACTTGTTTCAGTAGATCGCCTAATTCGGCGTCCTTTGTGG
>CAYWNX010000247.1:0-4490 GCA_964459735.1 uncultured Dechloromonas sp.
GAGCCATGAAACAGTTTCCCATTGCCGTGATTATCGAAAAAGCTCGTCTGGAAAATCGCTGGGCCAGCGAAAAATGGGAGGCAATCGGCGTCATTCCCGCCTTCGATGCTGCGGTCGACGCGTTGCCCCGGTGCATTTTTGCCGACGAGCAGCGCGAACATTTCCTGGCCGGACATTTTCCGCTGCAACTGTTCTGCGACGAGGTCGATAACTACCATCTCAACCTGACTTCGCCCGAACCCCGCGTTTTTGTCATGTGGCGGATGGAGCAGGGGGCTGACGGCGATTTCGCCAAGCCGATCGAAGTCACCCTGAGCTATGGCGAGGCGGCGCGCTGGCTGGATTCGGGCGAGCAGTGCGATGGCGTGCCGATGCCACCGGAGATTGCCGACTGGCTGGGGGATTTCGTCAATACCCACTACAAGCCGGCGGTACGCCACAAGGTCAAGCGTAACGATCCGTTTGCCGGAAAGCGGCCGCGATGAGCGCCGGGGGCTTTTTCGAACGCTGGTCGCGACTGAAAAAAGTCGCCGAAACGGCGTCGACCGCAGAAATCCCCGATGCCGAAGCCTTGTTGGCCAATCTCACTTCTGACAGCGATTTCGGCCAGTTCATGCGCCAGGAAATCAGCGAGGAAATCCGTCGCAAGGCGATGAAAACGCTGTTCGCCGATCCGCATTTCAACGTGATGGACGGGCTCGATATCTACATCGACGATTATTCGCTCAGCGACCCGATTCCAGCTGAAATGCTGGCGACCTTGAACCAGATGCGGGCGCTCAGCGAGCCGTCACCGGAAGAAGCGGTGGCCGTGGCGGATTTGCCTGCGTTGCCGGAAACCGCTGATGATTGCGACATTTTGGCCGTGCATGGACAGAATGTCCCGCTTGCGCCGCCAGCCGATCGGTCGGGCGAGTGCGATCAATGACAAAAAAGTTGCCGGTGCTGCAGAATTTGAGCCGCCAGGTTATAGATTAGTTGATAAAAATCAGCGGCTTGCTGACGCTGTCAGGGTGTTGTCTGGAAATCGTCCTGCGGGGCGCGCCAACGGTGGCACGAAGCCTGCAGATAAGTTCAGTCTTATTTGAGGTTTATTTCTTGAACGCTATCGCTACCCCCGCTTTTCAGGCTCCCGAAAACCCGCTGCTGCTGGCGGCATCGGCTGCCCTGGCTGACCTTGCCGCACCCGAACCGGTGCCAGCGGTCAGCATGCTGGCCGCTGGCCACTTGGTCATTGTTGGTGAACTTGAGGTCGCGCTAGGCTGGGCTGAACGTCTGGCCGGGCAGCGCGAGGTGACGGTGCTGGCGCTGGGCGAACCGCCTGCCCCGGTCGACCGGCCGGATAGTGAAAATTTCGTCCTTGAATTCGGCGATCAGGTGCAACTGAAAGGCCATCTCGGGGCTTTCGAACTGTACTGGCAAGCTCCGGAAGACGCGAAGAAGGCGACTTTCGATGTCGTCCTCGATCTCTCGCCGCAAGCCTTGCTCAATCGTGTCGAGCTGCCCGATGGCTATCTGGCGCCGGGCCGCGATCCGCTTGATCAGGCGCTGGCCGTGATCGATCTGCTCGGCTTCGACGGCGAGTTTGAGAAGCCGCGTTACGTCGCCGTCAATGAGCGCCTGTGCGCCCACAGCCGTTCGAAAAAAGAAGGTTGCAGCAACTGCATCGAGGTCTGTGCGACCGAAGCCATCGTCAGTGCCGGCGACAAGATCAAACTTGATCCCTATCTCTGCCAGGGCTGCGGCACCTGCACCACGGTTTGTCCGTCCGGGGCGCTGGCCTACCAGTTCCCGCGCGTCGCCGATGTCGGTCTGGCGATCAAGGTGCAGCTCAAGGCCTATCGCGCAGCCGGCGGGGCCAATGCCTGCCTGCTTTTCCATTCCGCCGAAGCCGGTCGCAAACAGCTGGCCGCCCTGAAGCGCGCTGGCAAGGTATTGCCGGCCAATGTCATTCCGGTCGAAGTCTGGAGTGCCGATGCCGTCGGGCTCGACCTGCTGCTCGGCGCGGTGACGCTGGGCGCCGCGCAGGTTGCCGTGCTCGGTGCCGGTTCGCACGATCTGGCACCGCTGCAAAAACAGGCCAGACTGGGGCAAAACATGCTGAATGGCCTTGGTTTTGCCGGTGAATACTTGCGCATCGTCGATAGCGAAAGCGGCAACTGGCTGGCTGAACTCGCTGCCTGGGATGTTCCGGCCGCCGTGCCAGTGGCCGAATTCCGGCTGGTGGGCGACAAGCGGACGAGCCTTGAATTCGTCATCGATCATCTGCAAAAAAATGCGCCGACCACGCCCGAGTTCATCGAACTGGCGGCCGGGGCGCCCTTTGGCAACGTCATGGTCAGCGACGCCTGCACTTTGTGCATGGCGTGTACCAGCGCCTGCCCGGCCGGGGCCTTGAAGGCCGCGGCCGATGCGCCGCGCCTTTCCTTCCTCGAACGCAATTGCCTGCAGTGCGGCCTGTGCGCCAGTACCTGTCCGGAACAGGCCATTACGTTGGCGCCGCGCCTGTTGCTCAAGGAGCGCCGGGCGGAACGCCTGCTCAAGGAAGCCGAGGTTTTCTGCTGCTCCGCCTGCGGCAAGGCGATGGGGGCGGCGCCGACCATCCTCAACATGATTGCCAAATTGTCCGGCCACAGCATGTTCGCCACGCCGGAAGCCCTGGCGCGCCTGAGCATGTGCGGCGATTGCCGGGTGATCGATTTGATCAACAACGAGAAAAGCACCAAAGCCTGGGAGATGACGGAATGAGTGTGGTCATGGAACGCGCGACTGAAAAAACAACTGCCGCACCGCTACTGGGCGATGAAGACCGCGCCCGGGCCGAGCATTACGCTGTGTTGTCGCGGCTGTTTTCGAGCGCTCCGGATGCCGGATTCTTGCAAAAACTGCCGGCCCTGGCCGGGGCCTGGGGTGGCGTCGATAGCGCGCTTGGCCAAGCCTGGCTGGTACTCGGCGATGCGGCGAAAAGTGTCACTGTCGATGCAGCCGAGGAAGAGTACACGCGGATTTTCCAGACCATCGGCCGGCCGGAGGTGATGCTGTTCGGTTCCTTCTATATGGCCGGGTTCCTGATGGAAGAGCCGGTCGTCGAATTGCGCCACGATCTGGCCGAACTCGGCCTTGGCCGTCGTCTCGGGGTTACCGAATCGGAAGACCACATCGCCGCCCTGTGCGATGTCATGCGTCATCTGATCGTCACCGGCCCGGATGCCGCCGGTCTGGCCCGGCAGCAGCTCTTTTTCACCCGGCACATTGCGCCGTGGTTCGAAGCCTTGTGCGATGCCCTTGAGGGCGCGCCCGATGCCCGCTTTTATCCGCGTACCGCGGCCTTGGTGCGTGCTTATTTCGAGATCGAACGCCTCGCGTTCGACATGCTTTAGTTTCGTGGAGGAGGGGAAAATGCAAGATCAACAACCAAAAAACCTCAAACGTCGCGGCTTTTTGCTTGCTGCCGGGGTCGGCAGTGCCGGTGCTGTAGCAGTGGTCGCCAGCGGCGTCGGCAAGGATGCGGCCAAGCCGCTGACCACCGTTTCGGCTGAGGAAAAAACCGGCAATTACGAAGAGACGCGTCACATCAGCAATTACTACCGCACGGCGCGGGTTTGAGCGGAGCGTCATCATGCTGATCAGAAAATCAAAAGCGCATTCCCCGGCCAAGCCCGAAGCGGGCGTTATTTTGGCCGCAAATCCGGCAGCCAATTTCGCGGAAAATTCGGCGTCGACCGCGCCCGGAACGAAGTCCCCTTGTGGGATAGCAGGCAACATGCTGGCGGCGACGATGGATCGCCGGACCTTCCTCAAGCGTTCCGGTCTGGTGGCCGGCGGCGGCGCGATGGCCGCCCAGTTGCCGTACAACATGATCGGTTCGGCCGAGGCGGCCGATGTCGCCAAGGAAAAAACCGGCGTCGAAGTCAAGCGGACGATCTGCACCCACTGCTCGGTCGGCTGCGCCGTTGATGCGGTCGTTGAAAACGGCGTGTGGACGCGGCAGGAGCCGGTTTTCGATTCGCCGCTCAACCTCGGTGCGCACTGCGCCAAGGGCGCTTCGGTGCGCGAACACGGCCACGGCGAACATCGCCTGAAATATCCGATGAAACTGGTCGACGGCAAATACAAGAAAATCAGCTGGGATCAGGCACTGAGCGAAATCAGCGACAAGCTGCTGGCGATCAGGAAGGAGAGCGGCCCCGACGCCACCTACTGGGTCGGTTCGTCGAAGCACAGCAACGAGCAGGCCTACATGTTCCGCAAGTTCGTGTCCTTCTTCGGCACCAACAACATGGATCACCAGGCCCGCGTCTGCCACTCGACCACGGTCGCCGGCGTCGCCAACACCTGGGGTTATGGCGCGATGACCAACTCCTACAACGACATGCAGAATTCCAAGGCGGCGTTGTACATCGGTTCGAATGCCGCCGAGGCGCATCCGGTGTCGATGCTGCACCTGCTGCATGCCAAGGAAACCGGTTGCAAGGTGGCGGTCGTCGATC
>CAYWNX010000248.1:0-4481 GCA_964459735.1 uncultured Dechloromonas sp.
TCTTGTTGACCACGATCATCCGGCACAACTTGCGCTCGGCAGCGTGGCGCATCATCCGCTCGGTCATCAATTCAATGCCGGTTTGGGCGTTGACCACAACCAGCGCGGTATCCACCCCGGCCAGTGCCGCAATCGCCTGCCCGGCGAAATCGGGGTAGCCCGGCGTGTCAATCAGGTGTACATGGGCACCTTCGTAGCCAAAATTGACGATGGCCGAACTCAGGGAATGGCCGGCTTCTTTTTCCTGAGCCTCAAAGTCGCAAACCGTCGTCCCGCGCTCGATGCTCCCTTTACTCTGAATCCCTCCGCCCTGAAATAACAGCGCCTCAGCCAGGCTGGTCTTGCCAGCGGCACCATGGCCGACCAGCGCAACGGAACGGATTGCATCAGTCATATATCTGGACATGCTTTCTCCCTGTGTTCGTTGTTGGAAATCACAGGGAGACTCTATGCCGGTGCTGGCGCTTAGGCAAGGCATTGGCGCATTGCACGCCCGCCAGGACTGGTGCGGTTTGGGGCGGGTATCAGTCCGATTTGGCAGGCGGATTGTTCGCTGGCGCCGCCTCGCCGTAAATCACATCGATAATCCGCCAGCTTTTGACGGGCTTTCCATTCAACATGGCAGGCTGGAACACGCCCTGACTGAATACACCGACCAAAGTGCTGACGTAGTCTTCGGGAAACGTTGTTTCCAGAACCTTGATCCCGTCTGGCTTTCCATTTTTGCCAATCAAAATCTTGACCCGCAACAGACCGTCGAAGACGTTTTCGTCAGCCGGCAATGGAAGCTCGGGAACCTCCGTCGCGAACGCCATCTGATCCACATCCTTCGGATCGACATAAAATTCCTCCACAGCTTGCGGCAGCTCGGCTTCGGCAGGCGTGGCGGCTACCTTCTTCCCGTAAGGTGCGCGCACCGGTTCTGAACGAAGCTTCGACCTCCCCGGCAAATCCGACATCTGCACGCCGTGCCCGCGCCCATCCAGAAAAACCGCGATCCGGGAAACGGCCAATGGGCTCGATGGCAATTGCTCCTCCCTCCCCTGGAACAATGAAACCACAAGCCAATGAGCCAGCAGCGAACACACAAGGCAGAGGATCAGCCGACCGAATTCAGCACGGCGATACGGTAAAAAGTCCAAGGCGATTGCACTTAAAAGAGAGGCGTGATGACAAAAACACCGGAGTACTCATGGGGAACCAATGCTGCACCGGTCCCTTTGACGGCGGGAGGCCGGCTTGCCGAGCCGCTTATACCGATAAATCGACCGAACGTCACTGCAGCTTTACTTGAGCGTTTGTGGCACAGATACTACCAATCAACAAAAGGCAATTTTCGCTTTACCAAACAGAAGCTTGTAACGCCTGTTCCCAACATGATATTCGCAACCCCGCAATCCAAACATCGAGGCTGGCCATGAAAACACAAAAAGGGTTTACGTTGATTGAGGTGATGGTCGTAGTAGCAATCATCGGCATCCTCGCCAGCATCGCCCTGCCGGCCTACACCGATTACGTCACCCGGAGCAAAATCCCGGACGCCACCTCGGCGCTGGCCAACAAGCGCATACAGCTGGAACAGTACTTCCAGGACAACCGTACCTACGTGGGCGCACCGGCCTGCGATAACGATACGACAACCAGTACTTTCTTCGATTTTAGCTGCAGTGCAGAAACAGCCACCACTTTCACGCTCGATGCCACCGGCAAGAACTCAATGACGAACTTTGCCTACAGCGTGAACCAGGCTGGTGCCAGAGCGAGCACAATCACCGCCGCCGGATGGACTGGCAATGCTGCTTGCTGGGTAACCAAAAAGGGGGGCACATGCTGATGCCGATTTCCCGATCCCGGCAGCAAGGGTTCACGCTCATCGAGTTGATGATCACGATCGTTATTATGGCGATCGTGCTGGCCGCCGCGATGCCCGCGTATGCCACATGGATTCAAAATACCCATATTCGCAATGCCGCCGAATCCATCCTCCTCGGTCTGCAGCGGGCGCGGGCGGAAGCTGTGGTGCGCAATACAAATGTCGAATTTATTCTGGTTGACCGCGCTTGGACAGTCGGGGTGGTGGGTGGAGACGTCATTGACTCTCGTCCTGCCGGCGAAATGTCTCCCAACATTGCGTTGTCGATTTTCCCTGCAGCGTCTCCGGCATTGACCACTGTCACCTTCAGCAATCTTGGCTCAGTGACTCCCAACACCCCGGCATCGGACAGCATTAACCGGATTGACATCGACTCCTCCATTCTTTCTGCCACGGAAAGCCGCGACTTGAGGATTGTGCTCGGCGTCGGCGGGAATGCCCGCATGTGTGACCCCAATGTCAGCAGCTCAACCGATCCTCGTCATTGTTAGGAGGCCAACAATGAACCCGACTCCCCGCCCCCCTTCATCCGCGCCGAATCAACAGGGTTTCGCCCTGCTTGAAGCCATGATTTCGATTCTGATCTTTTCGTTCGGCGTGCTTGGCATTCTGGGTATCCAGGCTGCCATGGTCAAACACACAACCGATGCCAAATATCGCTCGGAAGCCAGCTACATTGCGCAACAAAGACTTGGCCAAATGTGGGCAAATCCAGCGAATGCAGTGGCCTACCTCGAGGCTGACACGGACATTTCCGCCCGTTTGCCGAGTGGAACACGAACGGTCACTCAACCGAGCGCTGGTCAGTTTGTCGTCACTGTCACTTGGCAGCAACCCGGTCAAGGCATCCACACTTTCACCACCATCGCCAGAATCGCCGGAGGCTAGAACCATGCAATTCGGCAACCCAACTCCCTTGAATCGCCAGTCTGGCATTAGCCTGGTCGAAATCATGGTGGCTCTGGTCATCGGCCTACTCACCACGCTGGTAGTCATGCAGGCTTTTACCTTTTTCGAAGGACAAAAACGCACAACCACCGGCGGAGCCGATGCCCAAACCAACGGTTCAGTAGCGCTTTACACCATCGCTCGCGATCTGCAGATGGCGGGATTTGGCTTGCTTCCTACGGAAAGCTCGCCGCTGGAATGCAACCCCTTGCCGACCATTGATCACGACAATAATGCCGCGACAGCGGCAATCGACATTTCTCCGGTCATCATCACGGACGGAGGCACGGCAGCCGGAGCCAGTGACACCATTGCCATCCGCTATGGCCGCTCGGCAATGGCGGGTGTGCCATCCGTCATCAGCGCGGTGGTCGGCACAGTAGCTTCCGTGGATAACAATATGGGCTGCGCAGTAGGGGATATTGCCCTGTTAATCAATGGCACAACCTGCAACATGACACGCGTCACCGCCTTGAGTGTTCCTCCTTCGTACACCGGAGTCACTCTCCAAAGCGCAACAGGCGCTGCCGGTGGCGTGAATCTCTCTTGCCTGGGCGCCTGGCAGGAGTTTCGTTACGACGCCAACGCAGGAAACCTGAGAGTCAATGGCACCGACAGCGTGGCAGGGATTGTGAACATCCAGGCGCAGTACGGCATTTCAGCGACAGCCAATTCAAACCAGGTCACGCAATGGGTAGATGCCACTGCAGCGACGGGCTGGAATGCGCCCACCGTAGCCAATCGCAACCGTATCAAGGCCGTCCGTATTGCATTCGTAGCGCGCAGCGGAGTATACGAAAAGGAGAACGTCAGTACGGCCTGCAGTTCTGAAACTGCGGCCGCACCGACCGGCGTCTGTGCCTGGGATGCGACCTCCGCCGCACCGATAACCGCCTCACCCGCGCCGAAAGTTGATCTGACCGATGATGCGGACTGGCAACACTACCGCTATCGGGTGTTTGAAACAATCATTCCTTTGCGCAACACCATCTGGTCCTGGGAGACGCTATGAGTCATCAGCCTCCATCTCGCGCCTGCCCTCGCAGCACAACCCGGCAACGAGGGTCGGTATTGTTCTTTACCCTGATTGCTCTGGTTGCGATGACGCTGGCAACGCTGGCACTGGTCAGATCGGTGGATACCAATACGCTTATTTCCGGCAACCTCGCCTTCCGGCAGGCCGCCACTACGTCTGGCGACGCCGGGGTGGAAGCCGCCATTGCGGCAATGACCGCCGTGCAGACAGCGAATGTGGCAAAAAACGTTTACATGGATACCACCCATGCCTTTAACGTAACCAGCGCCACAACGGGCTATTACTCCAATGCAGACCCCGCTTTAAGTCTGACGGCTGCCACCACCTGGACCAATGACACCAGTTCCGATGCGGTAATCGATGGCAGCGGCAACACCTACCGCTACATCATCCAGCGCATGTGTCGCACGGCAAACCAGGTGCTCTCCAAGCCCAATTGTCTCTTCAGCGGTATCGTGAAGAACAACAGTGGAATGGAGATTCCGCTCCCATCCAGTATTTGCAATGGGCCGGGTTGCCCATCGGCCGGACAATCGCCCCAGTATCGGGTAACCGTCAGGGTTACTGGCCCGAAGAGTACCGTCAGTTACATCCAGGCAGTGGTCCAATAGCCGCAGGAGGCAA
>CAYWNX010000249.1:0-4472 GCA_964459735.1 uncultured Dechloromonas sp.
CCCCGACCAACTGCTTGCGGTCGACCGGGTTGTCGAGCTGATTTTCAAATGCACCCGGGCCCTGGCTTTCGCCCACCGCATCGGCGTCACGCACCGCGACATCAAGCCGGCCAATTTGTTGATCACCGGCGACTGGGAGATCAAGATTTCCGATTTCGGCGCCGCCATCACCAATCACCACAACGAACGCACCCAGATTTCCGGCATCGGCTCGCCAGCCTACATGTCGACCGAACAGATCCTCGAACTGGCGCTGGATCACCGCACCGACATCTATTCGCTCGGCGTCGTCATGTTCCAGCTCCTCACCGGCCGCCTGCCGTTCGAAGCCGACAACCAGTTCAACATGGTCTACCAGATCATGCACAGCGCTACGCCGAAGCCTAGCAGCCTGCGTCCGGAACTGCCGCCGGTGCTCGACGCCATCGTTGGCAAAGCGATGAGCAAAGACCGGGATGCCCGCTACCAAACTTGGGAAGAGTTCGCCAACGACCTCGCTCAGGCCGTGCGCAACCGGCAACTACTGATGCCAAGCGCCGAATTTGCCGATACCGAAAAATTCGCCACGCTACGCGCCCTGCCCTTCTTCAGCGATTTCAGCGACGTCGAAATCTGGGAAGCACTGCGCTTCTCCCAGTGGCAGCATGTTGCGCCCGGCACCGTCATCATGCGCGATGGCGAAGCGGGGAATTTCTTCTGTTTCCTCGCCGCCGGCCAGCTCCAAGTCAGCAAAGCCGGCAAGACGCTCAATACCCTGAGCCAGGGCGCCTGCTTCGGCGAAATGGCGGTCATCAATCGGCAAGCCCCATGGCGCGGCGCCGATGTCTCGGCACTCAGCGCCGCCGACATCATCACCATCCGCGGCGAAGCCCTGCAAAAAGCCAGCGCCAACTGCCGCATGCACTTCTACCAGAGCTTCCTCGAAGTGATCGCCGCCCGCCTTTCCGTCGCCAACCAGCGCCTGACTGATTTTTGAGCGGTTCGCCGGCCGCTTCACCGCCACACCGAGACTCGACAATCAGCCTGCCGCTTTGGAAGCCTCGGTTGTTTGTTCGCTATCCGGCTGGCGGCTCAACTTGCCGGCAAGAAACTCGTCGTAACCCTTGCTGACCAGCTCGTAGGTTTTCATCACGCCGCTTTCGATACCGCCACTGAAAACCTTCAAGCCTTGCAGGATCTCTTTTGCCTCATTGAAGCCTTTTTCAAAGCCGCTGCGAATCAAGCCGATGAAATCCTTGGCGACCTGATCCGGATCGTCGTCGGGTCTTTGGGCGGCGTAGGCGTCGAAAAAACCGGTCGATAACGAAAGAATGCGCTCGGCCGTCGCTTCCGGCGAGTTGTCTTCGCCCATCCTGGCCTGAATCGCATCCGCCCCCAATGTCGGCGCCAGCAATTCATTGATCCGCTCAATGGCACCCCGGAACAGCAAGGCTTGCGATTGATCGCCCGCCTTCAGGGAAACCTCGGCGGAGGCCTGTAGGATCTGCATGTTCATTTGATCACGGGCGCCTGCCCGGTTTTCCGCCACACTACCCGGCTCATTACCCGCGCGGGCCATCCCCTGGGACTGCTCGGCCGGTGATGGCACCGACAACCGCTGGAACGGGGCACTGCTTGATATATTGAGCATACCGACCTCCGTTTTTCCAACTCGGGAAAGGCAAGCGGCAAGAGCTACACCCCTTGCGTTCCCTGTCACTTCATCCTAGACCATCCCGGACAAGGCGCCAGTGGCTTACCAGGCAACGGGAAGTAATCAGCGTATCCCCTCGCAGCCAACCATGCGCAGACGTTCACCGACCCGCAGCAACTGGCCGCGGGAATGCAGGTAGCGCTGCTGCACCGCGTAGGCTTCCTGCTCGGCCGCGATGACACCGGCGCAACTGGCAAACAAGCGCCCACCGTAGTACGCGTCCTGCAAGGCATGGACAAATTCATGAACGATGAAGGAATTGTCCGCGTCGTTTTCGAGATTCAAGTCGTCGCGATAGACAATCCGGTGCTGCTCGATGATGTAGGCGGCGACCAGACCGCTCTGGCGGGTGCATTGCTCGTAGGGCCGTGGGTCAGGCTTGAGCTCCTCGCATTTTTCGCGCCGAACCGCCGGATCGTGCGCACAACGGTCATACTGCGCCAGCATCCGCTTCGACTCCTCGCGGAGATCGGCGCAAATCTCGATCATCATGCTTTGCTGCGGCATGGCGGTGACCTGCGGCTGCTCGAGCAGGGCCGGCAAGCCGCTCAGTTGCACCGCTGCCGACATCAGCAATGCCAGCAATTCGTCCATCTCCGCCTCGCCCTGACGACTCCGGCTTCTGCCGGCAATTCTGATGACTCCCTGCCTGCTTCGACCAATGCCCAGCGGAAAAATTCCAGGCCGGACACAAGGCTCCAAACTCACCCGGAGCCGAGCCACACCACCCTCCGCTCAGCGTTTGGCGCAGAGAGTCAGAAGCCACAGCGCAGTCACGCCCACCCATAGCGTCAGCACCCCCGAGGCCAGGCGTTCATAGAACCCGGTGAAGGCATGCGTCGCCTCACTGGACGACATCAACCAGAGGAATATCAGGCCGGCGCAGCCGGAGGCGAATGAGTAAGCGGCAAGGGGGCGAAGCCGATCTGCGGCCCGAAAAACGATGGCTCCGAGGGAGGCGGCGGCGATGATAGCGAGGAAGGCGATCGTCGCCGACAGACTGTGCAAACGCTGCGCGAGAACCTCCGGTGCGGCGCAGCCCGGTTCGCAGGCAAAAACCCCGGCGCCAACCCGGCCGATACCGTTGAGTGCGATGAGCAAAGCAAGCAGTAGCGTCAGGCGGACCTGATCGGATACCCGGATCACTACCGCATAAAATGCTGCGGCGTAGATAATGTGCATGAGCCCGGTGGCGACGAAGCCGCCATAGCGCATGAACACTTCGGTGCTGCTGCCACGTTCGCCGAGTTCGCTGATGTACTGCCCCATATGGTCAAAGCCGGGACGAAATTCGCCGGCAATCACAATCACGGCTAGCCAGAGCAGCGGCGCAACAACACCGCAGAGCAGACCGCCCCGCACCAGGCTTGATGCCACCACGACCTCGCCATCTTTTGTGCCCGGCGGCGGGATTTTCTTGTTGCGGGTCGGCATGCCACAAGCTCCGGAAATATTTGCTGCAATATATTTCATCTTGCCGCTTGCGGCCCGGCGGCAAGGCAGCCCCAACGACGCTGTGTTGCCGAATGGTTTCGCATTAGAGCGATGCAGACAATTCGAGCATAAAAAAACCCGCCATGCAGCGGGTTGTTCGGGTTGCGCGGCCTTGATCAGGCCTGGGCGACGCCTTCCAGCATCTTCTGCAGTTCGCCGGTCTGGTACATCTCCTTGACGATGTCGCAGCCACCAACGAATTCGCCCTTGATGTAAAGCTGCGGAATGGTCGGCCAGTTGGCGTATTCCTTGACGCCATTGCGGATTTCTTCGTCAGCCAGCACGTTGACCGTCACGAAGTCGGTAACGCCGCAAAGCTTGAGCACTTGCACGACAGTGGCGGAAAAGCCGCACTGCGGGAAGCGGGCATCGCCCTTCATGTAAAGAACCACCGGATTGGTGGTGACGGTGTCGTGAATGCGCTTCTGAACGTCGGACATGGTTTCTCCAGATTAAAGATAAGCACCGCTGACACGGTCGATGCCGGCCAGATCGGGATGGGTGAATGCCGCTTTGAACGCGGCAGCAGTCATTAAGTTCCGGCTTGCCTCGCCTTGATCGTAGCCGTGCTCGAAGAGCAGCCAGCCACCGGACGTCAGGTGTGCCGCCGCACCAGCCACGATCCGGCGAATGCAATCGAGGCCATCGGCACCGTCGGTCAGCGCCATTTGTGGCTCGAAAGGCAGGCCGTTGAGTGCGAGATGCGGATCACCGGCGGCGACGTAAGGCGGGTTGGAAACGACCAGATCGAAAGATTCACCGGCCAGATTTGCAAACCAGTCGCTCTGGCGAAAATCAATCTTTGCACCAAGCCGGCCTGCATTGTTGCGGGCCACCGAAATTGCCGCAAAAGACAGGTCGACCGCAGTTATCTGCGCCGTCGGGCATTCCAGGGCCAATGAAATGGCGACAATGCCGGAGCCGGTGCCTAGATCGAGCACTTTCGGCGCCGCAAGGCCATGCAGTTTTTCCAGCGCCAGTTCGATCAACACCTCGGTTTCCGGGCGCGGAATCAGGACGTCAGGCGAGACCTGGAAAACCCGGCCACGGAATTCCGCCTCACCGACCAGATAGGCCAGCGGTTCGCCTGCGGCGCGACGCTCGACCCACTCAAGAAATTGAGCATAGGCCGGCGCAATCACCGGCATCTCCGGTCGCGCCAGCAAATCGGTATGCGAGCAACCGGTGGCGTATTGCAGCAGCAGACGGGCATCGAGCCGGTCAATTTTTTGCCGGGCTGCGGTCAACGCGGAAAACAGGGTCATTTTCAATTCTGTTCGGCGAG
>CAYWNX010000250.1:0-4467 GCA_964459735.1 uncultured Dechloromonas sp.
GCAACGCACGGTCGATCTGGGGGCGATCGAAATTCTGGTACTTGACGAAGCGGATCGCATGCTCGACATGGGCTTTATCCGTGACATCCGCAAGATCATCGCCTTGCTGCCGAAACAGCGTCAGAACCTGATGTTCTCCGCCACTTTCTCCCCGGATATTCGTGAGCTGGCCAGCGGCCTGCTGCATCAGCCGGTTTCGGTCGATGTCGCAGCCCGCAATACAGCGGCTGAAACGGTTACCCAGCGCGTCATTGAAACCAATCGCGAGCAGAAAAAAGATTTGCTTTTGCATCTTTTCGAAACGCGTGGCTGGCATCAAGTACTGATTTTTGCCCGCACCAAGCACGGCGCCGATGCCTTGTCGCGCAATCTGGATAAAGCCGGCATCAAGTCGGCCGCGCTGCACGGCAACAAATCGCAAGGCGCCCGGACGCGTGCTTTGACTGATTTCAAGGACGGCAAGCTGGTAGCGTTGGTGGCGACTGACATTGCGGCCCGCGGGATCGATATTGATTCGCTGCCTTACGTGATCAATTACGAAATCCCCAATATCGCCGAAGACTACGTGCACCGGATTGGCCGTACCGGTCGGGCGGGTATGGAAGGCGAGGCAATTTCGCTGGTCAGCCATGACGAACGTGCCTTCATGCGCGACATTGAAAAGTTGATCAAACGTGATCTGGAGCGGGTCGTCGTTCCCGGTTTTGAGCCTGCCGCACATGCTGCACCGCGTCCGGTGCAACCGCCGCGCGGCGCTCGCAAACCTTCTGTGCCGGGCAAATCCCAAGCGCAGAAATCGGGTCAAAATCGGGGTGGACCGCAGCAACATCGTAGCGGCACTCGGCATCACTGAAGTCTTGCCGCAATAGAACCGAAAAGCCTGGTTGCTTGATCGCTTCGTCGAACAAATAATCTTGCCATTGGTCGAACCAACCCAACTTGACCGGCGATTTGCCGGGCTTGTGAAATTTTTTCAAGCTCGGTGATTTGTAGGCAATTCTTCTTTTGTGAATCAGAACTCAGGTAATCGGAACAACATCTCCGATAC
This sequence comes from uncultured Dechloromonas sp., assembly GCA_964459735.1. Classification (GTDB taxonomy): domain Bacteria; phylum Pseudomonadota; class Gammaproteobacteria; order Burkholderiales; family Rhodocyclaceae; genus Azonexus. The sequence goes on from CAYWNX010000250.1 coordinate 1,049, forward strand.
CTGCTTCGCTGTTAAGGAGTCTACATGCGTTCAATTTTCGTAATTTCGGCTGTCGTCACCTGCCTGTTTGGACAACCGGCATCCGCCGAAATCATCGCTGGCGAAGAGCCAATTCATCTGCAGGCCAAGGAGGGGAAAGGGGCAGAGGTTTCCCGTCTGCTTAAGGCTGATCCAAAAATGCGTGATGTGCGTACTCCGCTTGGTTCGACACCGCTGCATTTCGCTGCGACCAACCCTGATCGCAGTGCCATGACCGTCTTGTTGGCGGCGGGTGCCGACCCTAATGCGCGAGACGGGGAAGGTTCGACGCCGCTTCATATGGCCGCCTATGCCAGCAAGGCACAGAATGTCCAGCAATTGCTCGAGGCGGGCGCCGATCCCTTACTTAAAAATAATGCCGGGCGCGATGCTGCTGCCATGGCGCGCAAGGTGAAGGCTGATGAGGCCGCCGGTGTGATTTCGCTCTGGATGCTCAAGGGTTGCAAGGCGGGCAAGCCATGCTGAAACTGCTGGCCTTGTTACCCCTTGCCGTAATGGCGGGTTATGCGGTTGCCGAAGAAAGCCTGCCGCCAGTCACGCTCTATTCGCCGGTCGTTTGTCTGGCTTGCGTTGATTACGCTGACCACCTGCGCAAAAACGGCTTTACGGTAACGGTGAAACCGACAGAAGACATGATGGCAGTGAAGCGTCGTTTGAAGGTTCCAAAGCATCTCGAAGCCGAGCCCAGTGCGATGGTCGGGGCTTATTTTGTCGAAGGCCATGTCCCGGCCGATGACATCAAGGAGTTGCTGCGCGAGAAGCGCAAGGCGCGTGGCCTGGCGGTGCCGGGTTTGCCGCTGGGTGCGCCGGGGCGGGAATTTTCCAGCCCAACCTGCGATACCGCGTGCACGGTGCTTGACGGAGATACCGGCCAGGGCAGGGTGCGCCGCGAGTTGTATGAAACGTTTTTGGTCAAGCCGGACGGCGATACCTCGATTTACGCCCGGCACTGAGTGTTTGGCCCGAAACTGCTCAAGCGTTGATTGCTCCCGAGTTGGCAGGGGGATCAACGTTTGGCAGTGGCGCCGAAGAGTTCTCCATGCCAGGCATTCAGCCAGGCATCTTCTTCACCCTGAGGATTGTTTTCGCGTAGTTGGCTGATGTTCTGCAATATATTGCCGTCGCCGCGTACCCGGTAGCGGCTCTCGATGCGGACGACTTGCGGTGGATCCATACTGAGATAGGCAAAACAGGTGCCTTCCGGCAAGGCTGCTTCGCCGGGCTGGTCGGTAATGCGTCCGATAATCTCGGTTGCGACGATGCCGCCCATCCGGCTGGCCAGTTCGCCGGTTTTTGGGTAGTGACCAAAGAGCGGTGAAACCGCGCCGACGCTATCGCCGATGACGAATACCCGCTCGTCGCCTAAAAAAGCGAAATTTCTCGGGTTGACCGCAGCCCATGCACTATTGCTGCCATTCAAGCCATTGTTGCGGCAAATGTCGGCGGCCTGCTGCTGCGGCATCAGGATGGCGTCGTCGAAGCGAATATCATCGATATCGAGGCTTGCGATGCGTTGGTAAGGGTCGATCTTGCGCAGCCGGGTGTTCGGCAGGTAATTGACCTGATCGCGGAATTGTTCGCTGAAAATGCGTTGGTAACCGGCCCACGGCGCATTCGGTTCGACGATCGTGAGGCGTGCCTTGAGACCGCGCGATTTGATGCTTTGGGCAATGATCACGGCTCGTTCATAAGGCGCAGGGGGGCAGCGATAGGGCGCCAGCGGCAGGTTGAGTAAAAACTCCCCACCTGAAAAGGCGGCGAGTTTTGCCTTGAGGATGTTCAGTTCCTGGCCCGCCGTAAAGCCGCTGGGAAAGTGCTGGCGCATATGGGCCGCGGCTGCGCGATCACCCTCCACCAGTTCGTGATCAGCCTCGCTGATGCCGGCCGCGACGATTAACCAGTCATAGATGAAGTCACCGGCCGAACTGCTGACCAAACGGCGAGCCATGTCGATACCTTTGACCTCGGCCCGGCGGAAGCGATAGCCCAGTTGATCGGCCGCTGTTTGATAATTCTGACGCATCCGGCGGCCATCATCGAGGCCGGCCAGCCAGCGGTTGCTCAGCGGCAGGGAAATGAACTCGGCGTTGCGCTCGATGAGCTGCACATCGCAGCTATTTGCCAACTGGCGGGCGGCCGACAGACCACCCCAGCCGCCACCGACGATGACAACTTTTGGCCGCACCGGCGTGGCCAGAATAGTCGGCGCACACAAGGTGCAGGCACCAGCGAGCAGGAGTTGGCGACGGGTAATGAGCATGGCGAAAGCTTAGGCCGAAATCGACTCGGCAGAAATGATCGAAAGCAACTCGGCGCCGTAATGCTCGATTTTTGCGCTACCCATGCCAATCACGGTGGCCAGCAAGCCCCGACTGACCGGGCGGACTTCCGCCAGCTCGCGCAGGGTTTTGTCATGCAGGATGACGTAGGCCGGAACCCCTTGCTCCCTGGCGGTATCGCTGCGCCATTGGCGGAGGATCTGAAACAGCGCTTCGTCGGCCGAAGAAAGCTCGCTATGGACTACCGTTGATTTGCTGGGTGCCGCCTTGCGCCGGGCCGGGCGGCGCAGTTCGACCCGTTGCTCACCCTTCAATACCTTGCGGGCGGCATCGGTCAGTTGCAGGGCGCCGTGCTCGGCCATATCGACATGGACCAGGCCGGCCGCCGCCAACTGGCGGAAAACACTTTTCCAGCCGTGGTCATCGAGATCGCCGCCGACGCCGAAAGTTGGCAGCTGCTCATGCTTCCATTGCTTGACCTTGTCGGTGGCCTTGCCGCGCAGGATATCGGTCAAGTGCGTGACGCCGAAGCGCATGCCGGTGCGGAAGATGGCGGAGAGCGCTTTTTGCGCCGCCAGTGTGCCGTCCCAAAGTTCCGGCGGGTCCTGGCAGACGTCGCAGTTATGGCAGGCGGCGCGGTCTTCGCCGAAATAGTCGAGCAGTACCTGGCGGCGGCAGCGCGGCGCCTCGCAATAGGCCAGGAGTGCGGTCAGGCGCTGAGATTCGAGAATTTTCTGGTTGTCGGCGGCGCCGGATTCGGCAATCCGGGCGTGCTGCAACGCAACGTCCTGCATGCCATAAGCCATCCAGGCTTCGGCCGGCTCACCGTCACGGCCGGCGCGGCCGGTTTCCTGATAATAGGCTTCGATGCTCTTCGGCAGGTCGAGGTGGGCGACGAAGCGCACATCGGGTTTGTCGATGCCCATGCCGAAGGCGATCGTCGCGCACATGACCAGGCCTTCCTCGCGCAGGAAGCGGCGCTGGTTGGCGGCGCGGGTCTGGACGGGCAGGCCGGCGTGATAAGGCAGCGCCGGGTAACCCTGGGCGGAAAGCCACTCGGCGGTTTCCTCGACCTTCTTGCGCGACAGGCAGTACACGATG
>CAYWNX010000251.1:0-4450 GCA_964459735.1 uncultured Dechloromonas sp.
AACTTTTCGATCCTGCGCAGGCGCTGGCAGCGCACCCGCAGGAGGGGAAGAAGCCGGGGTCCAGGGACAGAGCCCTTGGCGGGGGTTTGGGGGCAGAGCCCCCAAGGCTTCCCCACGGCATATCGCCGCGAACGTCGCGGGCGTCTGATAGCCCAGCGACGAATGCGGCCGGCGATGGTTGTAATCATTCCGCCAGTTCGCGCCCAGGCGCTTGGCCTCCCGGAGATCGGCGAACGACTCGGCGTTGAGCAGTTCATCGCGGAGTTTGCCGTTGAAGCTTTCGTTGTAGCCGTTCTCCCACGGCGCGCCCGGCGCGATGTACAGGGTGCCCGCCCTGGCGGCTTCCAGGTAAGAGCGCAGCGCCCGGGCGATGAACTCTGGGCCGTTGTCACTGCGGAGGAACCGCGGTGCCCCGCGAATCAGGATCACCTGGGCGACGATGTCGATGATCTCCGAGGCGGTCAGGCCGCGCTCGACTTCCAACGCCAGGCACTCCCGGGTGTACTCGTCGACCAGGGTCAGCCACTTCAGCGGCCGGTTTCCCTCATCCCGGTCATGGATGAAATCCCAGGCCCATACATGGTTGGGGTGCTCCGGGCGATGACGCAGAATCCCCCCGTCGCTACTGCCGATTCTCCGCTTCTTGTGCTGCCTTCGGGGCACTCGAAAACCTTCTTTCCGCCACAGTCGATAAACCCGCTTGCGGTTCACCTTCCAGCCCTCCATTCTGAGAAGCGCCCAGACCCGCCGGTAGCCGTAACGGGGGTGACGCCGAACCTCTTCGTGCATCTGCTTCACCAAGGCGGCTTCATCCTCCGCTACGAGGGGCTCGTACCGCTGCGTACTCCGCGGCTGATCCATGACCTTGCAAGCCCGACGCTCCGACACTTCGCATGTCGTCTGCGCCTGCTTCACCGCCTCCCTGCGGCGCGCCGGGCTGCCTATTTTCCCTTCAGCACTTCCTCCAGGATCTGCTTGTCCAAAATCAGGTCGGCCACGGCCTTCTTCAGACGGCGGTTCTCGATCTCCAGCTCCTTGAGCTGCTTGGCCGCCTCGGCCTTCATCCCGCCGAACTGGTTCCGCCAGCGATGGAAGGTCGCTTCCGTTACTTCCAGCCGCTGACACACCTGACCAATACTCGCCCCGGCATTGAGCATCGCGTCCGCCTCACGCAGCTTGGCGATGATCTGGTCCGGGCCATGTCTCGTTCGCTTCATCGAGAATCTCCTTGCCCATCCGGGCAGTTAAGACTCTCACAAGAACTGGATCAAGTTTCGGGGAGCAGGTCACATAAAGACCGCCCCCATTCCCCGCCAAATTGTCGGTCAACGCACAGTTTGAAAGCGTGACTTTTCTGTTATTCGCCGCGGTCTGGGTAATGGAAAAGCCTCCGCCAGTCTTATCCGCCGTGAAGGTGGTCGTAGAGTTCGACTCAATGACACAGTCAGTGAAATCAGCAGCGGCATCGTAGATATACACTCCGCCTCCGCCAGCGGGTACGTTCACAGAATCCGATCGATTGCCAATGATGGTGCAGTGATCAAACGTCGGCCCAGGTGTTCCGATCTCCCGCAAGAATACGCCGCCACCACTATAGAGCGCCAAATTGTACGAAATCAAACAGCTCTTGACCTGGGCGCGGCCGCTGGACTCGCCACCGGGCCAATCGTAGACCCCGGCCCCGTATCCCTGCCCAGTTTCGACGCTGCTGCTGGCGTGGCCGTGTGTAATGGTGAAGCCCTCAACGAGCGTAAACTCATCGGATATGCTGAGATCGAGGACATGGTAGGCGTTTTCAAAGTAGTTGCCGAAGTCGGGCGTATCATCTTGCGCCAAGTCGCCGCTGAGGACCGTGGCGTATACCCCGATGTCGCGCGTGTCCGGATTGGGGTTGTCGTAGCCGATGTAGCCGCCTAATAACCAGACTCCCGCTTTCTGCCTGAATGTCTCAGATTGCAAATAGCCGGTATGTCCGGCCCCGTCGTCTGGATAATAGGTTCCTTTGGCGACTTTAATTATGTCGCCGGATGCCGAGGCGTCTATGGCATCTTGAAGATATCGAAACGCGGTCGACCAGCCTTGCCCGTTCCATGTGGGACCAGGCTGGCTTTCGTCCACGTACCAAGTACTCGCCCGCGCTGCAGGGCAAATGGCGCAGACGCTAGCCAAAAATGCAACCAATCCAATCTCCGCTGTGGCTTTCATGGTGCGGCTCCTTCGCTGAGAATTGAGGACGGCGCGGGCGTGAAACAAAACCATTCCGATAACCGCGCCTTGGATTTGCATTTGCAATTACCGTGCCAAAAGAGATAAAAAGAGCGTTATTTCTTCAGAAACCCCGACGAATTTCTGCTATTCCAAGAGAGTAATGATTGCAGAATCCCCTTTTGATTCCTTGGCACGTTGCCAATACTCGCTTAAGATTTTGAGGGAGAAGTTGTTATGATCAGGACCAAGTTGGCGATCGCAATCGGCATGGCCCTGCTATTGTCTCAAGCGAATCACGTCAACGCGGACTTGGTCGTTTCTCAATGGTCGCTTCTTTCAAGCGTCTCTGCTGAAAGCGGTGGCGACTTGGAAGGCACTAATTTAGTTCAGAACCCGTACAATAACGTCATCCACGCACAATCAGGAAACTCGTATGCGGATACCCTTTACGACATGTCCTGGTCCGGTGACTTTGCGGCCTTCAACATCTTCGCGGATCATTACATGGCTCAGCTCGATGGACGCGTCGGCAGCGGCGGTCAAATCTACTTTACACCCGGGATCGACTCGACGTTGACGCTTTCCGCGCGATACAACTACGATTGGCCAACCTCGGTCTTAGGCCAGGCCGCTCTGGCCATCTTTATCTATGACTTCATGGCCAACGTGCGAATATACGATCAGGGGCTTGAGGGAGACAACATCGGCCTCGATCCACCCCACGGTACGTTGACCCTGCCTGCCACTACACTGGACCTCTTTGCAGGACACAACTATAAGATCAATTACGCTGCTTTCACCGATCAATTCAACGCCGGCCCGCCCGGCACTTCCGGCGCATCCTCCGGCGAAATCCATTTTAACATCACCCCCGTCCCCGAACCCGCCACGCTCGCCTTGTTCGCCCTGTCCCTGCTGATCCCCCGCCGCCGCTATTGATCGCTCTCCTCCTCAAGTCTCAAGCCTCAAGCCTGTTGCCGCCCCCAGCCCCCAAATTCCCCTTGCCTTTTCCCATTCGCGCGCTATATTAGGTAACGGTTTGGTATCGTAGGGCTGGCGATGGGCGACTGACCACGGCCTGCGGAGTTTTTCCGCCCATGAACACAAATGAAAAAATCGCCAAATGAAAAAATCGAAACCAAGTGCAGTTCACCCGCCGCGGCGGGTGCCGTCATCCCCTCCGTGCCGGAGTTTAGTCGCCGAGGCGACTGCCTTTTTGCCTTCGTGCCTGACCCCTGCTTTTTTCACCTTTTTCGCTTTTTTCCGGTATTTTCCGGCCTCAAAAAAATTTTCCGCGGCCCGCCGCCGCCGACCAAGGTAAATACTCGGTCCGTTTTTTCGCTCACTCGCGGCGAAGTTGCCAGGAATCGTCAGCGACGCGGTACAGCTCGAACGAACCGGACAGGCGCTGCCCATGAAAAAGTACCTGCCAACGATCGGCCGATGGCGTCATCGCCTCGCACGTTCCGCGGTCGTGCCGCCGAACCTTACCTCTATCGCCCGAGATCGGCCCTTCATATTCAAGATAAACGCGCCGGTGATCCCCGATGCGGCGGCAGGCGATCGGCGATTCCTGCGCCGTCTCCGGCGGTCGGGCGCATTTCCAAGTGGCGAGGGTGACCCCAAGGTCGATCATCAAATCGTAATGCGTCCCTTCGCGGTCCTCATGGCGAAGCACCACGAACTCCACCACGGTCCGGTTGGCTTGTGCCGGTCCTTTGTGCGTACCGTCCTTGTCCATCTCTTGCATCGCCTGATTCCGGCCAGTAGCATCATACCCCTGTATGACCATCCTGAAATCCCTGACCCCGTTGGTTTTGGCCTGTTCTTGCGTCGTCGCCGGCTGCGGAAAACCGCAGGCGGGCTTTGACGAGATCATGGCCGAAGGCATGAAAGAATACGACGCCCACAATTACCGCGATGCCCTGGGCGTCTTCAAACAGGCCGCGGAGGCCGACCGCGAAAGGCCCGAGCCGAGTTATTACAAGGGCCTGTGTTACCTGGGGATGGCCGACCGGCAATTCAAGGATGACAACCTTCCCGCCGCGCTTCGGCAGTGCGATGCCGCCATTGCGGCCTTCGACGCCTCGATCGGCGCCTTTCCGGGCTATAGTCGTTCCGTGCAGGCCAAGGCCGACGCGCTGAAGCTCAAGGGCAAGCACGCCGCCGCGCTGGACATCGCCAACTGGGCCGCCCGCAATTGCGGTCCCCAAGCCAAGATGCTGATCCTCAAGGGCCGCCA
>CAYWNX010000252.1:0-4373 GCA_964459735.1 uncultured Dechloromonas sp.
CTGCCTTCATCGATCAGGGTTTTCCAGTCGAGGAGACCTGTTTGCGCGGTAAAGCGGGCCGGCGGCTTGGGCACCGACTTGACGATGCCGACCTGCTTGGCGATGGCATAGGCGCTGCGCATGATCACCTGGTTTTCGGCGATGACGGTGACCGTGGCGCCGCTGATCGCATTGAGGCCGATGCGGTCGTCGCCGGCTGACGACTTGCCGATTTCCACCTTGGCGCCGGCAAACTTGCCGACGTACTGGGCGATGAACTTGCTGAGCTCTCCTTCCGGGATGCCGACCAGCAGGATCGGCTCGCTGTGCTTCAGGATGCGCACGCCGCTGATGATGCCCTGCGGGTACATGCCGATCAGCGTGATCACCGGTTTGCCGGAATAGGCAGGGATGTCGACGATATCGGTGGACAGGAAAACATAGCCGACGACCTGGCGCTGTGCGCCGACGGTTCGATAGGCTTCGACATAACTGGGTCGGCCCTTGCGGACGGAAAAACTGTCGGCGCCGGGCAGCACCTCCCGGCACGGGGCGTAGGCGCAGAGATCGGGGGCAGTGAATAACTCCGGCGGCAGCGCTGCGTCGTAGGAACCGGCTTGACTGGTCGCGGACCAGAACAGGAACAGGGCAACAAGAACCAGGATGCGATGCAGTTTCATTTGAAGAGCAGGGAAAAGTAGGCTCGGAACCCATCTCCTCCCCCGTCAAGAGGAAGGACCGGGAGAGAGGTGAGGTCAGGGTTGGGGGCACCTGGCCGCCATCCCTCTCCCGGCCCTCCCTTTGAAGGGAGGGAAATTCGGTCGACGATCAGGCCTCGACGATCATGCGGCCGCGCATTTCCAGGTGCAGGGCATGACAGAAGTGGGTGCAGTAGTACCAGAACACGCCGGGACGCTCGACCTTGAAGGTCACCGACTTGGTTTCCTGGGGACCGACGACCATGCAAATATCGTGACCCTCGATGGCGAAGCCATGATGCAAGTCTTCCACCTTGTCGTGGTTGGTCAGGATGACGGTGACTTCGTCGCCCTTCTTCAGCACGAACTGGTCCGGCGTGAAGGTTGGCGCCACCGACATGATGCGTACGGTGACCTTGTTGCCCTTGCGCTCGACGCCGGTCTTGTCGAAGCCGGTCACGGCGATCGGCGACTCCTCCATCGTGTAGATCTGCTTGGTTTTGATCAGGTCACGGCGGACGATGATCGCATCGTGCGGTTCGGGATGGGCGGTGTGGTCGGCCAGCAGCGCCATCTTGTCGCCGCTGATATCGATTAGCTGCTCGGTTTCGACGTGCAGCGGTCCGACTGGCAGGAAGCGGTCCTTGGAGAACTTGTTGCCGGACATGAAATACTTGCCGTCGGCTTCCTTGGTTTCGCCCATCGAAGCGTAGCTGTGACCCGGCTGGTAATGCACATCAATCCGGTCGAGCACCACCTTGACCGACTTGTCACCCTTGTACTGGGCGATAGCGGCGGCGACATTCCATTTGACGATCTGGCTGTCAAGGAAGAGCGAGGTGTAGGCGTTGCCCTTATTGTCGAAGCCGGTATGCAGTGGGCCGAGGCCGATTTCCGGCTCGCCGACAACACATTCCTGAGTATCCTTCACTTCGCCGTTGAACCACTTCAGGACCAGGGCGTGTTCGATGACGGTGGCGGTCGGGGAGAGCTTGCCGGCGCAGACGTAGTGCTTGCCGTCCGGCGAGATATTGACCCCGTGCGGGTTCTTGGGCACCGGCACGTAGCAGGTCAGCGCCGTCTTCGGGTCCTTGTTGGACTCGCGGGTGCCATCGACCACCGGCACCTTCGAGTCGCCGATGGTGAAGCTCTTGCCGGCCTTGATGGCGGCTTCGATGCGTTCGATGTTGAAGAAGATGCAGGCATCTTTTTCGGACGACATCATGTCGGAGAAGACCAGGCCGTTCTCGGTGTTGTAGCTGTTCAGCGCGGCCAGCTTGCCGTCATAGGATGTGGCGCAGAGGTCCATGTTGCCATCGACCTTGACCTGCCAGCGCACCTCCATGCTTTCGGCATCGACGCAGGTCAGCAGGCAGGCGTAGCCGGCACCGGTTTTCCAGTCTTTCGGCGTGTTTGGCAGCGGCATGTGGAATTCAGCACCGCAGAAGACGCGGGTGGTGTGGTTGATGGCGGCATCGACCGGGTCGCGCTTGTCCGAGAAAATGCCGTGGAAGCCCTGGACATTGGGGATCTCGGTGATCTTGTCGCATTCCATGTAATCGCCACGGACGCGGGCCAGGCGGTTGTTGATCTTGTCGTTGACCCAGAAATACTTGCCGTCGTAGGTGCCGTCGGTGTACGAACCATGGACGTGGTGGGTGTCGCCGGTACGGAACTTGATGCTGCCGTCCGCCTTGGTACCCATAATTTTCTTGGATTCATTGGTGATGCCCCAGCCCGACATCGGATCGATATTGAAGATCGGGATGCGTTTGAGCGTACGGCCGGAAGGCACGCCGATGATGCGCATTTCGCCCGAGTGGCCGCCACTTGACATCAGGTAGTACTCGTCGAGCTGGCCCGGGGCCACTTCGACCTTGGCGTGGTTGGCGGCAGCGGCCGGCTTGGCCGATGCCGGAGCGGCGGAGGCCGGGGCCTGATCAGCCTTGTTGCAGCCGGCCAGACCGAGGCTGGCGCCAGCGCCAGCAATGCCGGCGATGCCGGCGGTGTTCAGGAACTTGCGTCGCCCTTGGTCGAGCGGTGTCTTGGATTTGGTGTCGTCGGTCATTAAGCACTCCGTGGTGGATTCATCGGTCTTCGGATGATCCATGCCGGGGTGGTCTGCTGTATGTCGGATATCTCTTACAAAAAAAGACGCATTCCTTGATTTGAGGCGATCATTAGATCTGGATCAAAAGCCATAGTCATAAAGTGGTCAAACCGTGCTGCAGCGCGAACTTGACCAAGCCCGGCAGGTCGCTAATACCAAGCTTCTGCATCATCCGGCTGCGATAAGTATCCACCGTTTTCGGCGAGACATGCAGCAGGCGGGCGATTTCGGTGCCCGACTTGCCTTCCACCAGCATTTGCAGGATTTCCCGTTCCCGCTGGCTCAGCGATTCGAGCGGACTGTCGACGGTGCGCTTGTGGATGTAGTCGTCAACGACCGACTCAGTGATCTTCTGACTCAGGTAACGCCGCCCGGCGTGCACTGTTCGTACGGCATCGACCACCTCGCTGCCCGCTGACTCCTTGCGCAAATAACCGAGGGCGCCGGCCTGCAGGGCCCGAAAAACATGTTCGACAGTGGAGTGCATCGACAGCATCACGACCCTGGCGGTCTCCTGCTTTTCGACAATCTGGGCAGTGGCATCGGCGCCGTTGAGGAGCGGCATGGCCAGATCCATGATCACGACATCAGGCTTCAGGCGAAGTGCAGCTTCGACCGCGGCACGGCCGTCGGCCACCTCGCCGATCACACGGATGTCGCTCTGGTTTTCGAGCAGAAGTCGCAAGCCGTCGCGCACGACGGCGTGGTCGTCGGCAATCAGTACGTTGATGGTCATGCTGCCTCCCGTAATCCGTCAGGTACGGTAATGACGACCATCGTGCCTCCGCTGGCGCCTCGGTCGATCCGCATTTCTGCCCCGATCGTGCGTGCCCGCTCGGCCATGATGGTGAGCCCCCAACCGCTGCCGGCCACCGACCGGCGCAGGTGTTCGGGCGCAATGCCAATGCCGTCGTCAATGATTCTTAGCGTAACGCCTGTCGCCGAATACTCCAGGGAAACCGAAACTGCTGTTGCCCGGGCGTGCTTGGCGACATTGATCAGCGCTTCCTGGGTTATGCGGAAAAGCGTCGTTTCGACCTGGCTGTTCAATCGAGGAAAATGTTCAATGGCGACATACTTGAAAGCAATGCCGGTGCGTCCGGAAAACTCCTCGCCGTGCCAGCGCAGTGCCGTATCCAGCCCATATTGCTCAAGCAGCGCGGGGTTCAATTCCTCCATCACGCCCCGCACGATTTCGGTCGTCTGTTCGACCAGGCCCAGGGCATCCTGGAACCGTATTCGGGCTGACGCCAGCGCTTCGGGCGGCAATTGTGCGGACAGGTGTGCCAGATTCAAATTCAGGCTCATGTTCAATACAGATAGATTCTGCCCGATACGATCGTGCAATTCGGTGGCCAGTGCCTTGCGCTCGGCATCCTGAACCTCGACCAACTGTTTGGTCAGAGCGTGCAGGCGTTCAGTGTACTCGAGGATGGTCGCCTCGGCCTCCTTGCGTTCGGCAATCTCGATCTCCAGCTTTTGGTTAGCCGTCCGCAGTGCTTCGGTTCGCTCAAGGACCTGTCGTTCCAGTTCCCGACTGTTCTCGCGGCGGCCAGAATCGAGCGTGCGCCGTACCCATTCCATGC
>CAYWNX010000253.1:0-4326 GCA_964459735.1 uncultured Dechloromonas sp.
GACCGCACCCACCCCCCCCCCACCCCGCCCGACCGATCTTGCTCGGTCCCCGACCGCGCGACCATGTCGAAGAACACTGGCAAACCATCCTCGAGCGCAAACTGCCCAAGTCGTGTTCGGTCGCCCCGCTCGAACACGACAAACTGAGCTGCGCCGCCCGCGTCGAGGCCTTGCAGCAGGCCATCGCCAAAATCGACGGGCCGATTGTCCTGGTCGCCCACAGTGGCGGCGTGATGATCGCCGTGCATTGGGCGCAGAAATACGATCGCCCGATCCAGGGCGCCCTGCTGGCAGCACCAGCCGATCTCGAATCGCCGATGCCGGCCGGCTACCCGACACTCGATGCGCTGCGGGAAAATGGCTGGCTGCCGGTGCCCCGCACCCGGCTGCCTTTCCCGAGCATTGTCGCCGCCAGCACCAATGACCCGCTGGCCAGCTTCGAGCGGACGGTTGAGTACGCCAGGAACTGGGGCAGCGAACTGGTCGATATCGGTGCCGTCGGCCACCTCAATCCCGCCGCCGGCTTCGGCGAGTGGCCGCAGGCGGAAGAACTGATCCGCCGGCTCGGCTGAGCCGGTCGATGATTGCCACCCGATGAAGGCGACGCAGCCGGCCGTACTGATCGTGCTGCTCGCCTTCATGGGGCTGCTCAATTCCCTGTGTTCGGACATGCTCATCCCGGCCTTGCCGGCGATGCGCCTGGACATGGGGATCAGCAGCTGGCAGGCGCAACAGACCATCTCGCTGTTCTTTTTCGCCAGTGCCTTCATGTCGCTCTGGTACGGCGCCATCGCCGACGCCTACGGTCGACGCCGAATAATCCTGTTTTCCTTGCTCATCCTCGCCCTTTCGACGGCAGCCTGCGCCTTTCCGTCCAGTATTGAAACGCTTTGGGGGCTGCGTATTGCCCAGGGTCTGGCGGCTGGCGCCGGCATGGTGATCAGCCGTTCCATCCTGCACGATCTGCATCACGGCCCGGCAGCGCAGCACCTGCTCGGCCGCATCACCATGCTCCAGACCCTGAGCCTGATCGTTACGCCGGTGATCGGCGCCTGGCTAAGCCTCCATTACGGCTGGCGTGCCGTCTTTATCGCCTTGAGTGCGACCGCCTTCACGCTGGCCGGCATCTACTGGCGCTGGCTACCGGAAACGCTGCCCGTCGACCGCCGCCTGAGCATGCATCCGGGGGCACTCGCCCGCGCCTACCTGCATGCCTTGCGCACACCGCGCTTCGTCCGGCTTTCGATAGCCCATGTCGCCAACTGGACAAGCATGGCCATCTATGTCGTCTCCGCGCCGACCATTGTCATTCACCTGCTCGGCAAGGCGGCGACCGACATTTACCTGATCTACGCCCCGGTCACCCTCGGCCTGACCATCGGCTTCCTGGCTTTTCCCCGTCTGCTCAGGCGAAGGCGTAGCGGGCAAATGCTGGCGACCGCCTATGGCATCCTCGGCGCTTCGATCGTCCTGAACCTGGCCCTCACCGGATGGTTTACCGCTGGCCTCATCCATGTCGTGCCTTTATTTGTTTATTCGTTCGGTCTGGCCATTGCCCTGCCCATCCTGATCGGTGGCGCCGTCGAACCCTTGCGGCAGAGTGCCGGCGTCGCCGCCTCCCTGCAGACCTTCCTCCAGTTCGCGATGATCGCCCTGGCGGCCGGCCTGATCGCGCCGTGGCTCTGGGATTCGCTGTTTTCGCTGGCCCTTGGCACCGGCACACTGACGCTGCTTGGCGGGGTCGGCGTTTATCTGGATCACCAAGCCGGGCGCCGTGTCGAATCTCCACCCGTCCCCGACTCACAGAAAATTTCGGAACATTCATGACCGAAACTATCACCATCGAAGTCTATTTTGACCTGATCTGCCCCTGGTGCCTGATCGGCAAACGGCATCTGGCCAACGCCCTGCAACAGCTCCGGGCGACCCATCCGGATCTCCAGCCGCATATCGTCTGGCGTTCCGTTCCCTTGCTGCCGGATACGCCCTTGAACGGACTGCCCTATCAGGAATTCTACGAGCAGCGTCTCGGTGGGCCGGCAGCGGTAGCGGCGCGCCGGGCTCAGGTCCGGGAAGCCGGGCGACTGGCCGGGGTCGAATTTGCCTTCGACAATATTGCGGTGATGCCGAATACCCTGGCCGCCCACAAGCTGATCAAACTGGTCGCCCAAGCCGGTAACGAGGCACAAACGGACAAATTGATCGAAGCCCTGTTCGAAGCCTATTTCATCGCCGCCAGGGACATCGGTGATCTCGCCGTACTGCTCGACATCGCCCGTGAATGCGGGCTCACAATCAATCTGCAACAGCTCGCTGGCGCTGCGGCCGCCGGATCGAGCTCGGGCCACGCTCAGGCCGTGTCCGGCGTACCCTATTACGTCTTCAACCATCGCCTCGCCCTGTCCGGCGCCCATCCGCCCGCAACGCTGCTCAAGGCCATAAGCCAATCAATCGATCAGCTCGTGTCTTAGCGCGTAGCGCACCAGATCAGCGTTGCTTTCCAACCCCAGCTTGGCGAGCAGGCGGGTCCGGTAGGTGCTGATGGTCTTGACGCTGAGGAACAGTTTTTCGCCGATTTCAGTCAACGAAACACCCTGCACGATCAGGTGCAGGATTTCGATTTCCCGTGCGCTCAAGCCGAGATGCGGTGCCTGGTTGGCCTCGTTGCGCGGCTTGGTCAGCAGTTGGACGGCAATATTCGGCGAAATGTATTTACCCCCGGCCGCTGCCGCCCGGATCGCCTGGAGCAGTTCGCCGGCGTCGCGGTCCTTGGAAAGATAACCGTTCGCGCCGCCTTCGAGGGCGATCAGGGCATATTGCTCTTCGGGATACATCGACAGCATCAGCACCGGCTGCGTCGGCCACGAGGCCCGGATGCGCTTCAGGGTTTCCAGGCCGCTGCGGCCGGGCATGTTGATGTCGAGCAGGACGACCGAATAGCTGCCGGCCTGCAACAGGTCGATGACCTCCTGACCATTGGCCGCCTCGCCGGAGACCCGCATGTCGGACTCATCGGAGAGCAGCCGGCGCATGCCGCTGCGGAAAATGGCGTGGTCGTCGGCGATCAGCACATCGATCATGGTGCAAGCTCCAGGGGAATTTTCAAGGCAATACGGGTGCCGGCACCGTTGGCGCCCTGACCAATCGCCAGACTGCCGCCCAGTTCGCGCGCCCGCTCGGCCATGCCGACCAGACCGATGCTTTTGCCGGTGCGGCTACTCCTCGCGAAGCCCTGTCCGTCATCGACGATATCGAGCAGCAGTTCGCCCGCCTCGGTCCGCAGGCTGACTTCAACCTGCCGCGCCCTGGCGTGCCGGGCGATGTTGGTCAAAGCTTCCTGGAAGATCCGATAGACGGTGGTGGCCCGGCTCTGCGACAACTCGACGTCGAGATGCTCGGGCGACAGCTTGGCAACGATTTCCGTCCGCTCGGAAAACTGCCGCAATGCCGAATGCAGCGCCGCATGCAGGCCGAGATGATCGAGTACGCCCGGCCGCAGGTCTTCCGAAATCAGGCGCACGGCCGAAATGCTCTCCTGAACCAGTCCGAGCAGATCCTCGACGATGCCCTTGACCCCCGGATCATCGACCCGCCGGTTGATGCGCTGGATATCCAGCTTCATCGAAGTCAGGATGCCGCCGACGACATCGTGCAGTTCGCGGGCAATCCGCGAACGCTGTTCCTCGCGCATGCTGTTCATGTAGCTGGCCAGGTCGCGCAGCCGTTCGCGCGAAGCCTGCAAGTCCTCCTGCTGGCGAACCTGCTCGGTAATGTTGATGCCGACGCCGACGACAGCCGGCCGGCCGCGGTAGGTCAGGCTGGAACCGTGCACCTCCATGTGCACCAGGCTGCCATCCTTATGCACCCCTTTGGTCGTAAACCGGATGCTCGGCGTTTCGCCGCTGACCCGCCGGTAGTAATTGCCGACCACCTGCTGCAGGGAATCGGGCGCCACCACATCCTTCAGGTGCATCCCGGTCATCTCCTCGGCGCTATAGCCAAACATGCCGGCGAAGGTGGCATTGGCGTACTGGAATATTTCGTCCTGAATCACATACATCCCGGCCAGGGACTGTTCGACCAGACCACGAAAGGGGATCTCCTCCATCGTTCCATCGTCCATCGCTTCGCCTCGCTCGATCGTCATCGTCCAAGTTCCTATTACAAGCCCTTCATGCTGTGCACACAAGGCAGACCGGCAAAAAAAGAGGGGGTATTCCCACGGCAATTGCATGAATGCTCAATCCATCGGCCCCTTTGCCAGCCGCCCGCCAAACGCTGGAGCTTTCCTTATGTCAGGCTTGGGTTTCCGCCCTGTTGGCGGGC
>CAYWNX010000254.1:0-4318 GCA_964459735.1 uncultured Dechloromonas sp.
ATTGCGCTGAACTGGCGACTGATTTTCATGCCGCTGGCGATTGTCGATTATGTCGTCGCCCACGAACTCGCCCACCTCAAGGAAATGAACCACAGCCCGCGCTTCTGGTCTGTGGTTGAGCAACTTTGCCCGGACTGGCAGGCGCGCCGGCTGGAGTTGCGGCGACTCGCCCCCCGGATCCCCAAACTCTGAAAGCCAAGGAAACCAGCATGCGCATTCTGCACACCATGATTCGCGTCGGCGATCTCGACAAATCGATTGCCTTCTACACCGAAACCCTCGGCATGCAATTGCTGCGTCGCCAGGATTACCCGGAAGGCCGCTTCACGCTGGCTTTCGTCGGCTACGGTCCGGAAAGCGAAGGCGCCGTGCTCGAACTAACACACAACTGGGATACGCCGAGCTACGACCTGGGCAATGGTTATGGTCATATCGCGCTGGCCGTGCCGGATGCGGCGGCGGCCTGCGCCGAGATCAAACGGCTGGGCGGCAAGGTCATCCGCGAGGCCGGTCCGATGAAGCACGGCACCACCATCATCGCGTTTGCCGAAGACCCTGACGGCTACAAGATCGAGCTGATTCAGCGCGCCTGAACCAACCCGCCACGGATATCGACCATGAGCTTTCCAGAGTTTTTCGCCCGCATTCCGACCATTACCCTGCGCGACCCGCTGGCCGAGCTGCTCGGTGCCGCCGATGGCGGGCTAATCGAATACGGTTTTGCCGATGCCGTCAAACTGGCCGGGCACTCCTGCCCGACGGTGGCCGGCGCCTGGCTGATGACAGTACGCGCGCTGCAAGCGCTTTACGGCGACGAGATTCCGGAGCGCGGCAAAATTGCCGTGGCAGTACATGAAGACCTTGATAGCGGCGTCGCCGGTGTCATGGCCAGCATTGCCACCCTGCTCACCGGGGCGACCGGCAACGGTGGCTTCAAGGGGCTGGGTGGGCGCCATTCGCGGCGCAATCTGCTGCAATTCGGCGTCGCGGGCATCGCCGGCATGGCATTTACCCGACTCGACAACAATGCCGCGGTCGACTGCACTTTACGCCTCGATTTGGTCCCGGCCAATCCGCGCATGGGCGGCTTGCTGCCTGCTGTCGTGCGTGGCGAAGCTGATGCCGCGGACAAAAAGCTGTTCGGCGAACTCTGGCAGGACCGGGTAAAGCGCATTCTGATCGATCAGGCAGACCACCCCGAGATCGTGCATCTGCGCCGCCTGCGCTAGCCCATCGCGGCGCGAGTACCCGCCATCGCTTCGCGGGCAACTATTTCGAAGCGCTCCACAACATTCGCCCAGTTGCGCGGCAGCATCGTGTAGCGAGCCGCCGCAGCCAGTTCGGGCAAACGTTCCGGATTGCTCACCAAAGCCAACGCCGAATTCAGATAGGCGGCTTCGTCACCGGGCGGCACCAGCTGGCCATTGGCGCCATCGCTGATCAATTCGGCCGCCGCCGCACTGCGATAGGCGAGCACCGGCAAGCCGCTGGCCATCGCCTCGGCCACGACATTGCCGTAGGTTTCACTCAGGCTCGGAAAGAGAAAGAGGTCGGCGCTGGCGTAATGCGCTGCCAAGTCTTCACCGAGGCGGGTCCCGGCAAAACAATGATCCGGATGTGCCGCCCGCAAGCGAGCCGCCGAGGGGCCATCGCCAACCCAGATCATTTTCGCCGTGGGCAAAACCTGCCGAATGGTGGCAAAACTTTTCTCGACCAGCGCCAGATTTTTTTCCGCCGCCAGCCGCCCGACATAGAGGCAGGCCAACGTGCCCGGTTTCATCCCCCATGCCTGGCGTAACGCCGGCGAGCGACGCGCCGGATCGAATTCCCGGGTATCGACCCCACGCCCGACCACCCGCACGCCGACTATGCCTTCACCGGCCAAGTCGGCCGCCAGCGCGGCGGTCGGCACCATCGTTGCCCGTGTCCGGCGATGCAATGTCCGCAGATAAGCCGCCACCGCCGGCCGCATCCAGCCCAAACCGTAGTGCACGCTGTAACGGTCAAAATTGGTATGAAAGCCGGAAGTGACCGGAATACCCAGCCGCCGCGCCACACTGACGGCCGACCAGCCGAGCGGCCCCTCGGTCACCACATGCACCAGATCCGGCCGTTGCTGCCGCCAGCGCCGGGCAAGATGACCTCCCGCCGGCAAACCAAAGCGCAAGCCGGGATAACCGGGCAACGGCAGGCCGGGCATGGCCATTTCATTCTCGTTGCCGACATCCAGCTTGCCCTGGCGCGGCCGAATCACGCTGACCCGATGGCCGCGCTCGCGCATGCCGCTGACCAGGCGCCCCACCGTCATCGCCACGCCATTGACCTCGGGTGGAAAGGTTTCGGTGACAAAGGTAATTTTCAGCGACATCACGCCCCCTGCAGGAAAACGGCGGCCCAGACGACGACCACTAGAAGCAGCGAAACGAGCACCGCCGCACTGCCGATATCCTTGGCCCGCTTGGCGAGACGATGGTTTTCCAGACTGACGCGGTCGACCACCGCTTCAATGGCCGAATTGAGCAACTCGACGATCAGCACCAGCAAGACACTGGCAACCATCAGCCCGCGCCCGATCCACGGCACCGGCAAAAAAAGCGCCGCCGGAATCAACAACACCGCCAGCCAGGCCTCCTGGCGAAAAGCGTCTTCGCACAGGTAGGCGGCTTTGAGGCCGGCCAGCGAGTAACCCAAAGCATTCCAGACCCGACGCAGCCCGGTCTTGCCCTTGAAGGGGGATTCATTGGCCGGATCAAGACCCAGTTCATGCGGGAAAGGTGGCGACATGGCATCTCCGTGAAAGCACTCACGGTAATCAGGCTTTGCTAAGGCTTGATGACAGGCGGTGTCACGAAAACGTCAGAATCAGTGCCATTTCATAAGATGCTTTCAGACGATCAACGCCGCCCGCCCCAATACCCTGGCCGGCGGCGTTGGTGGGCGATGGCAAGGATCGAAATGGCTTCCGCCGTCATGTGGCAAATGATCGAGTAAGGAAAATGACGAATTGGCAAGGTGCGCAAGCGTCGGGAAACCGAGGGCCGGCTTGTGGGAACTGGAGAATCCGGCGGGCGCTGTGTTCGTAGTCCGCGACGAAAGCAGCGGCGATATCGGGCGTGGTGCGCTGCAGATAATAAGCTTGCGCATCCTCAAGTTCCGCCTGTGCGGCATCGAGGACAATCAGTTTCATGCCGCAATGGAGAGTTTGGCTTTGAGGCGTGCAAGTGATTCATCAAAATCGATGGTGCCCATTTCGCCACGGTTGAACGCATCGCCTCGGCGTTCGGCTTCTGCAACCCAGGCCGCAAGAATTTCGTCGTCCTCATCAAGGCTGGCCAACAGGCGCTCGGCAAGGAGGGCACGGTCAGTTTGTCCCAGTTGTAGGGCGGCGGCTTCGATATCCTCAAGCGTGGAATTCACCATGATCCAAGCCTCAATCAAATCTTTGGCAACCACTGAATTGCATCCGACTGACCGGCTCATATCGACCCTCTGCTGCCTTTCAGGTAATCAAGATCGAAGGGCTACTAATAAATGGCAGCAGGCTTTCCAAATGTCAACTTGCTGGCAAGTCTTCGGTCATATGCCCTCTGATTCGAATGAATGCCGGCAACTCCGACTCGACACAGGCTGGTGCTTGGTTGAGCGGATTAGCACCTGCTCGTGGCGGGTCGATTATCGGCTCAGCTCGACCCTGCGCAACACTTTCAGTACTTAATGTCGCGAGCTTGCTGGCGGCCAGCCTGTTTCGTATCCCGTTTGTCCTGGCGGCAGTTGGCATTGTTTTTCTCGTTGGCTGCACGGCAATCTGCCTTGGTCTGGCGGGCGCCCTGACGAGTATCCTGCTTGACATCGCGGCCCTCGCGGCGTTGCTGGGCCTGCTCGGTTGCATAGGCTGGAGCCACGGTTGCGAGCAGACGCAGGGCAATAGTCATACCGGCCACGGCAATGAGAGGTTTGTTCTGACAGTTTTTCATGATCCACTCCATGCGTTTTCAAGAATCACCAAGAGCAGTCTGACATAATCAAAGAGTCGTAACAATCAGCGTTTTTCCTAGCCTCTCGAGTGGAGAATCGCTCCGGCTTAATAGCATGGTTGTTACAACTTACTCGCGGGCAGACACCCGGATGAAAACCGCAGCTGGTACACCGAAACGACTCGGCATAAGGCTGCCTTGGCCGAGTAGCGCGTAGCGTATCCGGCAGGTTTCGGAGCGAAACTGCCTTTCAAATGGCCGATCTTCTGAAACGAAAAACGGTAGCAACTGGCCCAGACCGTGGAAAAACGCACTGCGAATCTGGCGTAGCGGCACGTTGTGGT
>CAYWNX010000255.1:0-4317 GCA_964459735.1 uncultured Dechloromonas sp.
TGTCTCGCTTTTCAACGTACTCCTCCTCAGGTGCGCCTAACGAAGGGCGTTGTGCTGCGAACGCTCTAATAGAATGCGGCCGCGCAGCGGCCGCTACCAAAGACATTCGCGTTCGTCAGCAGCAACGGCTGGTTAGACCGCTAAACGGTATAGCCCGGGTACATAGCTGACAGAATAGTCCGGGAACATAGCTGACACAAGTTCCTGCCCAAGCCGCCGCGCAGAACGCCGGGCGCGGCGGAAGAGCCCGCAGCACAGATCGGCAGCAATCTCTCGCTGTTCGATGACAGACGCCCCGAAGCTGCGAGTGAGCCGAATGTGCCGGTGGCACAGGCGGCATTGGCATCGAGTACACCGCCCGCACCGCCCGCGGACCCACCCAATCGAAGCCGCCGCCGTCCCATCCCCTGGGCGCAGCTCCTCATGCGAGTCTTCCACCTCGACGCACTCGCCTGCTCCCGCTGCGCAACGCCCATGATTGTGCTCGCGTTCCTCTCAGAACCCGACGTCGTCCGCAAGATCCTCCTGCACCTCGGCCTCCCAGCAGACCTACCGCCCACAGCACCCGCGCAGCACCACGACGAGCCGTTCTGCGGTGACGACTTCTTTCCAAACCGGGCCGCCGGCGAGTTCGCCGCCTTGAGGACGGTTCGCCGAAACCCGGGCCCCGAGCAACGGACGGGTTCTGGTAAAATGCGGTTGGAAGTTCCTATGCGCGCGCCTGACGCGCCCTCCAGGTGATCACGACATCCCGACCAGAGCGCCGGATCGAGTCATGCAAAAGGCCCCGCAGCCTCGCGGCTGCAGGGCCCAAAAACTGGCTCCCTGTGTTTCGGCTCAAAGTGCATGGCGGTTGCGGTGACCGCTCGTCCGCGCGCCGAAAACCGCGCCGGCTACCGGTACGCCGGAATCCCGGTCAGCTTCTCGCCCAGGATCAGCGTGTGGATGTCGTGCGTACCTTCGTACGTGTACACCGACTCCAGATTGCACATGTGCCGGCCCACCGGGTACTCGTCGTGCACGCCGTTCGCGCCCAGGATGTCGCGTGCGGTACGCGCGCAGTCGAGCGCCATGGCGACGTTGTTGCGCTTGGCGAGCGAGATCTGCACGAAGGTGATCTTTTCCTGCTCCTTCAGCCGCCCGAGTTGCACCGAGAGGAGCTGTGCCTTGGTGATCTCGTTCGCCATTTCGGCGAGTTTTTTCTGCACCAGCTGGAAGCCGGCGATGGGCTTGCCGAACTGAATGCGCGTCTTGGCGTACTCGAGCGCACAATGGAACGTGGCCTGCGCCGAACCCACCGCGCCCCAGGCGATGCCGTAACGCGCCTGCGACAGACAACCGAGCGGCCCGGCCAGACCCTTGGCGCCGGGCAAGCGGTTGGAATCCGGGATTTCCACGTCCTGAAGCACGATTTCACTCGTCACCGACGCGCGCAGCGAAAACTTGCCTTTGATGTCCGACGAGCTGTAGCCGGCGCGGGTCGCCTCCACCAGGAAGCCGCGGATGACGTCCTCGTCGTCCTTGGCCCAAATGACCGACACATCCGCCACGCTGCCGTTGGTGATCCAGTACTTGGTGCCGTTCAGCACCCAGTTGTCGCCCTTGCGGCGGGCGCGCGTGATCATGCCGCCTGGATCGCTGCCGTAGTCGGGTTCGGTGAGGCCGAAGGCGCCGATGAGCTTGCCGGCCGCCATCCCCGGCAGCCATTTCTGTTTCTGCTCCTCGGTGCCGTACTTGTAGATCGGCCACATGCAAAGTCCGCCCTGCACCGACACGAAACTGCGCAGGCCGCTGTCACCGCGCTCCAGCTCCTGCATGATCAGCCCGTAGGCCACCGGGCCCAGTCCCGGGCAGCCGTAGCCTTGCAAGTTCGCGCCCAAGAGCCCCATCTCAGCCATGTCTGGGATCAGCTGCTTGGGGAAGGTCGCGGTGCGGTTGCAATCTTCGATGATCGGAAGTACGCGATCGTCGACGAAGCGCCGGACCATGTCGCGCACCATGCGCTCTTCTTCGGTATACAGGCTCGCGACGTCGTACATGTCGAGTTCGGTAAACGGGATCTGCATGTCGTCCTCTCTCGATCGGGCGGCGCCGGCATCGCCGGGTGCCGCGGAGCGGGGTGCCGCTGGTTTTGCCCCACTCTAGCAAGGCGGCGCCGGGCGGACCACCCCCCGCCACCGGGGCCCCACGGCACCGCATCCGGCCTGCGACCGCACGCCACGGCGGCTTGTTCGACGGACACGCGGCTGGTACCGTGCAGGGCATGCTCGCCCAGTTGCTCGATGAACTCCAGCGTGATGCCTTCTTTCGCGACTCCGTGGCAGGCTCGCGGGTCCTGCCTGCGCGCGGCGCCGTGCATGCGCCTGCGGCGCTGCGGCCCGACCTGCAGGGCGCGGTCGAGCGCCTGTGCCCCGGCGGGCTGTACCGGCACCAGGCGGAAGCGGTCGAGCGGGCGCGGCGCGGCGAGAACGTCGTCATCGCCACACCCACGGCGTCCGGCAAGACGATGTGCTTCAACCTGCCGGTGCTCGAGTCCCTGTTGGATGCGGACGCCCGCGGCGAAACCCGCCATGCGCTCTACCTGTTTCCGCTCAAGGCGCTCGAGCAGGACCAGTTGAAGAACCTGTTCCGGCTTCGCGATGCGATCGGGCTGCACGAGTCGTTCCGCGCCGCCATCTTCGACGGCGACACCAAGGACGCCGAGCGCCGCCGGTTGCGCGCCGAACCACCGCATCTCCTGCTCACGAATCCCGACATGCTGCACGCGTCCTTCCTGCCCAGCCATCCGCAATGGGCCGGGTTCTTCGCGGGGCTGCGCTGGATCGTGCTCGATGAACTGCACACCTACCGCGGCATTTTCGGCGCCCACGTTCTGCACGTGCTGCGGCGGTTGCGCCGCATCGCGGCGCACTATGGTGCCGCCCCGCAGGTGATCGCGGCGTCGGCCACGATCGGCAATCCGCGCCAGGTCGCGAGCGCCTTGTTCGGGCTGCCGTTCAGCGTCGTGAACGAGAGCGGCGCGCCGCACGGCCCGCGCCACGTGCTCATGCTCGACCCGCGCGACAATGCGCTGGCCTACGCGGCGGCGCTGTTCGCGCGCTGCCTGCATGCCGGCGTCAAGACGATCGTGTTCTGCAAGTCGCGCCGGGCGACGGAACTCCTGTATTCATGGACCATCGAGCGGCATCCGGACCTGCGCCCGGTCACGAGCGCCTACCGCAGCGGCTATCTGCCCGAGGAACGCCGCGAGATCGAGGCCGCGCTCTTCGGCGGCCACTTGCGCGGGGTGGTGTCCACGAGTGCGCTCGAAATGGGCATCGATGTGGGCGGGCTGGACGCCGCCATCCTGGTGGGATACCCGGGCAGCATCATGTCCACGTGGCAGCGCGGTGGGCGCGCCGGACGCGGCACCGAGCCGGCCGGAGTGTTCGTGGTGGCGGGTGCGGATGCGCTCGATCAGTACTACGTGGGACGCCCGCAGGAATTCTTCACCGCGCCCGCCGAATCGGCGGTCGTGGACGCCGGCAATCCAGTGGTGGCGGCGGGACACTTGCTGTGCGCGGGTGCCGAGTTGCCGCTACGCGCCGAGGAACCGGTGTACGCCGACTTGGGCTGGCGCGCCACCTGCGCCGCGCTCGAAAAGCGCGGGCTGCTCCTGCAGGCCGCCTCCGGTGAAACCTGGGTGCCGCTCGTCGCCAATCCGCACCGCGACGTGGATCTGCGGCAGATCGGCGAGACGTTCACCATCGTGCACGTGCAGGATCCCAAGCGCGCCATCGGCACGGTGGGCGGTTCGCGCGCTTTCGCGGAGTGTCACGCGGGGGCCGTGTACCTGCACCGCGGCCAGCATCTCGTCGTCACCGAGGTGGACTTGGAAAAGCAGCGCGTCGTGGTCGACGACACCGACGGCAGCTGGTTCACCATGCCGCGCGTCGCCAAGCAGACTGAGATTCTCGAGACGCTGCAATCGCGGCCGTTGGGCGCGACGCGCGCCTGCTACGGCCGGCTGCGCATCACGCAACGGCTCACCGGCTACGACAAGCGCGCCAGCATCGATCAGAAGATCTTGGGCACCTTCGAACTCGACCTGCCGCCGACGATCTACGAAACCGAGGGCCTGTGGATCGAAACCGAGCCGGCGCGCGCGCTCGACGCCACCGGACATCACCGCATGGGCAGCTTGCACGGGCTGGAGCACGCCATGATCGCGCTCGCGCCGCTGCACACGCTGTGCGATGCCGCCGACCTGGGCGGCATCACCTTCCCGGAGCATGCGCAGGTGGAAGGCGGCGCGGTGTTCGTGTACGACGCCTACCC
>CAYWNX010000256.1:0-2801 GCA_964459735.1 uncultured Dechloromonas sp.
CATGCGAAAAATCTTTGTGCCCTTTACGCCCACCTGCGCTTCCTTGAACTGCTGGACGATCCGCTGTTGAACCGTCGCTATGCCTTCCTGACGGCGCCGCTGCGCTCGTCGGCCGAGGCGCTCGTGCACCGCGATCCGGGAAATCCGGAATGGCAGATGCTGCCAGTCGTTGAGCAACTGATTGAACGTCTGCGTGACAACTTGAAGGATCCGGCGTGCCTTGGCAGCAGCCGGCAGCAGAAAGAGGTGCGGTGAACTGAAATTTTCAGGGAATTTCGATGTCGCATTAATAGTTGATCATGGCCATGTGGATGTCACATAGCGTGGTGTCGGATTTCCTTTCTTTCAGGAGCGAACATGAGGCTGCTGCCCCTTATTGCGCTTTGCATCATTCTCCCGGCCTGCGCCGCTCCTCCCGCTGCCCAACCGACGATACGGATATGCGATACCAGTGGTTGCGTCGACCGGCCGCGCAACTATTCGAGCGGTGATCTCGCCGCTGAAGCGGCCGATGATCCCGATGAAGAACGCATCGCCGCGCTGCAGCGGCTGGCGGAAAAGGATCCACGGGCGGCCTACGACCTCGGTCTGCGCTTTTTCCGTGGCGACGGCATCCGCCAGGACAGTTATCAAGCCCTGGTCTGGATGCGCAAGGCGGCCGAAATGGGCGATCTGCAGGCCCAGAAGGCCTTGGGCCGCTTCTACCTGACCGGCCTGGAAGAAATGGGCTCGGATCCCGCCGAGGCGGAAAAGTGGCTATCGATTGCCGCCAGTCGCGGCGACAAGGAATCCCGGCGGCTGCTCGCCGAGGCCAGCGCTGCCAAAAAATCGGAGGCGGCCCGTGTTGAGTGGGCCAATCGCTGGCGGCCGGTCTTTTATGGCTACTGGCATTCGCAATATCCCTATCGCGGCTATTGGCGGCGGGGCGTCTGGGGTTTCTATTGAGTCGCCGGTTCGCCGGGGCCTGACCAGGGAACCACTTGCCCTATGCATGGCCTAATACAGGTGAATAGACTGGCTCCGGGTGGCAGGTCGAGGCATCGAGGGCGTGGGGCCTCGTAATTTTCCGTTTGACGCGCCCGCAAGCGATCATCCATCCAGCAAGGCAGGATCTACGATAAAAGGAGTCATCCGATGGCAAATCGAACTGGAACATGGGTCGCCGCGCTAACTGCCTTGGTGGCGCTGGGTGGCTGTGAAAACATGAGCGGCGGCAGCGTCTCGACCGGCAACCAGAGCACGGCGGTTTCCGGCGCGGCCGGGGGCAGCACCAGTGCCGGCGCCGACTCTTCGCTGGAGCGTTGCGACGAAACCCTGGGCACCCTGGCCATTGACGATGGCCGGGCGGCGGATTGGTACGGCCGCTTCGGCAGCGCCACCCAGGTCACCTCGATTGAACCGCTGCTGCGTCTGGCAGTGCAGCAGTCGAACTGCTTTGTCATTACCTCGATCGGCAACCTGCGCACCGATAGCCGGCTATCGAGCATCACCGACAAGCAGCGAAATTCCGGCGAGTATCGCGCCGGCTCCAAACAGCAAAAGGGGCAACGCGTTGCCGCCGACTATTATCTTGAACCGCAGATCATCATCAGTAATTCGCCGGTCGGCAAGATCGGTGCCACGCTCGGCGGACTGGTCAATCGAAGCGTTGGGGCCGTCGCCGGTAGTGTTGAATCCAAGGCATCGGTCGTCACCTTGTCGTTGTTTGATATCCGTTCCGCCGTGCAGATTGCCGCGTCCGAAGGGAGTTCGACGGCGACCAATTATGGCGCGGCACTGGGCGCCTTCGGGGGCGGCGCAGCGGGCGGCCTGAGCGGCTTCTCGAAAACCCCGGAAGGCAAGGCGACGGTGGCGGCGTTTGTCGATTCCTATAACAAAATGGTCATTGCCTTGAGAAATTACAAGGCGCAGGAAGTGAAGGGCGGGCTTGGTCGCGGCGGGCGGCTCAAAGTCAATTGAGCTGGTGCTGGGGCAGGGTTTTCCGGAGTTGGGTTGCGTTGCGTCTAATGGGCTTGGCGGAAACCCAAGCCTGACAAAGGGAAAGCTTCATCCTTTGCTAGGCGGCAAAAAGGCTGACTCGTTCAGCATTCATCCAATAGCCTTGGGCGCCGGGACGAGAAGAATCCTCGATAAGGCTGGCCGGTTGCCGGCCGCTTGATTTATCTGGCCTGCTTGGCCCACTGCCGCCGGTAATGCACCGGCGCCATCCCCGTCCATTCGACAAAAGCCCGATAAAAGGCCGAGGTGTCGGCATAGCCGAGGTCAGCGGCGACCTGGGCGATTGAGTCCTTCGTCTTGGTCAGGCGGGCCAATGCCATGTCGCGACGCAGGGCGTCCTTGATGCCGCGAAAGCTTGAGCCTTCGGCCTCCAGTCGGCGGTGAATGCTGCGTGGCGAGAGGTACAGGCGGTCGGCAATGTCGTTCAGGCTGAGCGGTTCAGGCAGCGCGGCGCGCAGCAGGTCGCGGATGCGGATGACCATTTCGCGGTCGCGCCGGTAGAGGGTGGTGATCTTGCCCGGGGCGCCGTCGAGAAAGGTGGTGAGGGCGGCTTCGTCACGGCGGATCGGCAGGTCGAGCAGGTTGGCGTTGAAACTGGCGACCAGGGTGCCGACGCCGCTGGCCAGAGTCGGCGCGAAACGCGAGTCCTCGGTGAAGATCAACGCGTAGTCATCGGCGTGTTCCGGGCGGTGGTAGGGAAAAATCACGCTGTCCAGTGCCAGACCGCGCCCAGCCAGCCAGCAGCTCAGGCCGTGCAGCAGGCGCAGCAGCCACTCGAAGGCGAAGATGCGGCCGGGGTCGTC
>CAYWNX010000256.1:2811-4309 GCA_964459735.1 uncultured Dechloromonas sp.
GTCGTCCGGCTGTTCTGTCAGGCGGCGGGTTTCAGTGATGACCAGTTCGGCCCGGCCGGGCGAGCGGCGGATGCTGACCGCCAGATCGGGCAGAACAACGTGGAGAAAACGGCTGGCGCGTTGCAAAGCTT
The DNA here is from genome assembly GCA_964459735.1 of uncultured Dechloromonas sp. Lineage (GTDB taxonomy): Bacteria > Pseudomonadota > Gammaproteobacteria > Burkholderiales > Rhodocyclaceae > Azonexus. The sequence continues at coordinate 2,943 of CAYWNX010000256.1, forward strand.
CGGCCAGCGTGGCGGCGCTCAGACAGCCGCGGCAGAGGAACTCGAAGCTGCCGAGGCGCATCGGCTGGGCGAACAGACCGAAGCCTTCGTCGTCCAGCTCGTGGTTGAGGCGGTTGTAGAGCGCGGCGTAGCGGTCGACTGGAATGCGGCTGGCGGTGTCTGCAATATCAATGCCGGTGGCGACCAATAGCGGCGTCGGATCGATCTGCTGGCGGGCCAGACCGGCCAGCATGCCGGTGACAAATCCCATAGCAACAGTAGCTTGCGTTGTTAGTGTGGCTGCTCCGATGTTGCGATGCCGCATTTTTGCTGCCTTTTTGCCGTTGACCGCAGCACTCTATCATCTTGGCGGAATTTGCACGATTGTCGTCTATCGCCACAATGGTCATAAGGTCAAAGCGGCCTAAGATGGATGCCTTCACTCTTTTTGCCGAGATAGCCACCATGACCGATCTTTCAGTTGCCAAGAAACTCATGCCCTACAAGCCCAAGAACAAACTGCGTTTCATCACGGCGGCCTCGCTGTTCGACGGCCACGACGCCTCGATCAACATCATGCGGCGGATCATGCAGGCGACCGGCGCCGAGGTCATCCATCTCGGCCACAACCGTTCGGTGCAGGAAATCGTCAATGCCGCGTTGCAGGAGGACGTGCAGGGCATCGCGATTACCTCCTATCAGGGCGGCCACGTCGAATTCTTCAAATACATGATGGATCTGCTGAAGGCCAATGGCGGCAGCGAGATCAAGGTGTTCGGCGGCGGCGGCGGGGTGATCGTGCCGTCCGAAATCAAGGAACTGCACGAATACGGCGTGACCCGCATTTACGCGCCGGAAGATGGCGTTCAGATGGGGCTGCAGGGGATGATCAACGATCTCGTCCGGCAGTCGGATTTCGATGTCGGCGAGGCGGGCATTCCCGCCAGCGAGCAGGTGCTGGCCGGCCTCAAGGCTGGCGACAAGCGTTTGCTGGCGCGCGTCATCACGCTGCTTGAAAACGGTGCCGCGCCGGGCTTGAAGGAGCCGCTGCTCAAGGCCGCCGCGGCCCTGACTGTGCCGGTGCTCGGCATTACCGGCACTGGCGGCGCCGGCAAGTCGTCGCTGACCGACGAACTGGTGCGCCGCTTCCGCCTCGACCAGAGCGATACGGTGAAAATTGGCCTGATCTCGATCGACCCCTCGCGCAAACGTACTGGCGGCGCCTTGCTCGGCGACCGTATCCGGATGAATGCGATCGAGCATCCGAACATTTTCATGCGCTCGCTGGCGACACGCGACACCGGCTCCGAAATTTCCACTGCCCTGCCGGAAGTGATCGCCGCCTGCAAGCTGGCCGGCTTCGATCTGGTCATCGTCGAAACCTCCGG
>CAYWNX010000257.1:0-4284 GCA_964459735.1 uncultured Dechloromonas sp.
GGGGATGAAGCGGCGGCGCAGATAGACGATCTTTTCGCCATCCGGGCCGGTCAGTTCGGCGGTCGACACACCGGCGTAGCGGCTGTTGGGGGGAAAGCGTTCGAGGCTCATGGCAGTCCACTCAATCCCAGCGAGGCCAGGCTACCGAGGCCGGCATCGGCCGCCAGGCGTTCCTTGCGCTGTTGATAAACCATATAGAGATGTCCGCCCTTGTCGTTGAAACCGAGGTCGCCGACATGGAGGACGCGCAGGCCGAGCGAGACTTTGGCGCGGATCGGATTGAGCGCATTGTCGAAGGCCTCTTCGGTAATCGAAAACTCGGTGATGCGCACCGGCACCACCCGTTCCTTGCTCCAGACGAAGAGCGTCAGCGGCGCCACGGTCGGGGCGATTTCCAGCGTGCCGAGGCTGAGCAGCGTGTTGTTCTGGATCAGCGTGTCGCTGTCCGGATAGACGATGGTTTCCAGCGCCGCCAGTTGCGGGTGGATGCCGGAGGCCACTGTCTTCGGGTGCTGGTCGGGGAATTCCAGCTGGTCGGTGGCGTCGATCTCGGCATCGAGCTTGAAGGTTTCGGTCGGTGGCCCTTTCAGGCGCAGCGGTTCGGAAAACGGCCCGCTGCTTTCGGTGGCCTGCGGCTGCAGCGTCCGGGTCAGCGTCTCCGGGTTGTACTGCAGCGAAATCACCCGCTGCACGGCGCCGCTGGCCGGGTCGATCAGGATCAGGCCGCCGCGCAGCAGGCGGGAGGAGAGAGGGCCGCTCATTTGTTGAACCTCACGCGTACGTCGTAATCCGCTTCGTCCAGCGAGCGGGTATTGCGGATGCCGCCATAGGGCGGCTGCCACAGCATGTTGACGATCAGGTCGTCGCGGTCGAAGAAGGTGCCGGTGTCCTCGTCGTAGATCTGGACCTGGATCGGCCCCTTGATCGGCATCAGGCTGGGCAGCGGCAGTGCGAAGCTGCCGGACTGGCCGTCGTTGAGTTTCTTGACCGGCGTCTTCACCCGCTTGCTGCCGCTGGTCAGCTGGGCATAAACCTCGTCGGCCCCGGTCCAGTCCTCGGTCTTTTTGACATTGACGTCCACCAGCGTCTGGCGGGTGGACAGGGTTTGTTCCATGGCGCGCTTTTCCAGCGTCTTGGCGTTCTTGTCGACATTGGTCGCGGTTTTCAACGTGGTGTTGACGGTGTCGAGGGCGAGCAGCAATTCGCCGGTGCCGCGTTCCACGGCCGGCTTGTTGCTGGTTTCGGTGGCGCTGGCCGGCAGCGGCAGGTCGATGGTGTCCAGCGTCTTCTTGCTCTTCGGGTCCTTCACCGTCTTGCCGGCATTCCACTTCTTTGCGGCGTCGGTGAAGGCGCTGCTCGGCAGACCAGGCGAGATCAGGCGGATGGCCGGGGGCGCCAGCGAGGCGGTGCCGGCGGCGTCGCATTTCCAGCCCCATTCGACCGAGCCGAGATAGGTATTGGCCAACGGGCCGGAAAGCGCCAGCGCCGAGACCTCGAAGGTCTGCACCCATTCCTGCTTGGCAAACTCGATGCTGCGCTGCGGCGAGTCCGCCAGCGTGGCTTTCTTGACCTCGAAAGTGCCATCCGGCTTCTTTTTCCGGTGGCCGTGCTCGCCGAAAGTGTCCTTGCCATAACCGGCCCCGGCGCCGACCGTTTCGGCGGCGGGAACTGCTTCGGTCAGCGTCTTGGGAATGGCGCCGGGTTTGGCGTCGGTGGCGTAGAGCGGGTTGGTGTTGGGCGTTTTTTTGGTGCCGGTATCGGTCTGGTCGATCACCCGGCCGGGATCGCTTTCGGTCTTGCCAAGTGCCAGTGTGCCCTTGTGGGCGCTCGGGAAGCTGGTCGCGTTGATCGGTCCGCCAGCCTTGGTGGCGCGCAGTGTGCGCACGGTCTGCACCGTGCCGATCAGGTCGGCCTCGACCAGATCGTTGGGCGTGAAGTGCAGGCGGATGCTGGCGCCAATGGTTTTGCCGACGGTGCCGCCCTTTTTCGGCGGCGTGTTGGTCGGCGTATAGAGATCGGTATCGAACTCGCCGCCGTTGGTTTTCACGGCACAGGCCAGGCCGGGCTGGAAGCGGGAGAGCGCCGGACCGGGGCGACCGGCCAGATAGGCCAGCGCGGCGCTATCGGCCTGCCGTTCGGCGGCTGCCGGCAGCGCCTCGGCCAGCGTTTTTGGCGTTTTTTTGGCGTCGACCGCAGGAATTGCGCCCTGCTGCACGACATGCGCCAGTTCATGAGCCAGCAGCCGGCGGCCGCCGACGGTGTCCGGCCGGAAGCGGTTGGCGGCGAAGCCGATCTCGCTGCCCAGGGCAAAGGCATCGGCCGCGTGATGGGTTGCCAGCTGGCGGGCCGGCTGGTCGACATGGATGCGGACCCGCGACAGGTCGTGGGCAAAGAACGGTTCGAATTCCTGGCGCAGAGCGTTGGGCAGAGGCTGGCCGCCGGCCGACAGGGCGGGCACTGCATCGTGCTGCGCCGTCACTGAGGACTTGCCGGGCTGCAGAGCGGGGCGGGTCGAGGTGCTTGGGCGGTCGACGGCGCTGGCCGGGACCGGAACGGGGTGGGCGAGCTGGCTCATTTGCTCAGGCCTTTATCGTGGGCCTTGCTGTCCTGATTCAGCACTTCGTCGGGCAGGTTGCCCTTGGCGTCGCTGTCCATGTAGTAGATGCCGTAGCCGGTGAGCGGGCGGCTGGCGTCGTAGGCTTCGCCGAGGCCGAAGTCGCGGACTTCCTTGAGGGCGTCGGCCTTGCTGGTGGCGGCCAGTTTCTTGGTCGCCGAGTTGGAAATGGCGTGGTACTCCTTGCCTTGCTGGAGCAGCGCCATGGCGTGCGGGGCACGGTCGGGATCGGTCGGTTTGACGGCCATGTAGCCGATCGGGGTATAGCCGCTGGCGACCAGCAGGCGCACGCCGTAGGTGGCCAGCACGTCACAGTCGACCTTGAGCTGGCTGTTCTGCGGGCCGGCCGCAGTCAGCTTGGTGATATGCCCGCCCTTGTCCGGCTTGACGTCCTCCTTCGAGTCGGCCGGGACGTGCCAGGTGAAGGCCTCGGCGATCTGCGTGAACAATGCCTCGGCCACTTCCGGCTTACCCGGGTTCTGCTTGTTGACCGCCTGGCCGATCTTCTCGGTATTCAGTTCCAGCCAGGCCTTCAGCGTGCTGATGTCGTTGGCGGCGGGTGCCTTGAGAGGCGTGCCGGCCGCGGCGCAGAGGGCGATCACGTCATCGACGGTGATCCGCTGCTTGTTGCCTATCGCCCAGCCCAGCGTCGCGGCATCCGGGTGCAGGGTCTTGCCGCCTGCTTCGACGTTGGCGCCCTCGACGAAATAAGCCTGGTCGGAGACCTGCTTGAGCAGTGCGCTGCGCTTGTCGGCCAGCATCCAAGTGGTGAAGGCGGCCCGGCTGCCCGGATGGAAGAACATCAGTTGCGCCAGCTTCAGCGGCAGATCGGCATCCTTGGCGAATTTCCTGACAACGGGCTTGAGCGCCGCGTTGACCTTGGCGCTGCCCAGTTGGCCGGCGAAGCCGCCCTGATCGGCGGTCAGGCTGGCGAACAGCGCGTGGTCGGCCAGGCTCTTGGCGTTCGTCGCCTGATCCTGGGCAATGGCCGCGACCTGCGTCTCGGTGATTTTCGCCGGCTGGCCGAGCGCCGCCGTATAGATGAAATTGCGCAACTCCGGATCGGCGATCTTCGGGGCCAGCGCCATCGCCTCATTGACGAAGCCAGCGGTGGCGAGATCGGTGGCCAGGGATTGCGCCCGCTCTTCCTTCTGTTCCACTTTCTGCCCGCTCTGGTCGAGGATGCGGCCGGCCAGCTTGTCGGCTTTCTGGAACTGGCGCTTCCAGGCTTCCTTGGCTTTCGGGTCCTTGGGCTCCGGCAGCAGCTTGTAATTGCTGTCGTGCGTTATTTCGAAGCCGTAACCCTGCAGCGAGCGGGCATATTCGGCGCTGTTCGGGTCGGTAGTCTTGTACTTCGGATCGTCGGCTGCACGCTTTTTCAGGTCATCGTCGATCTCTTCGTCCAACGTCTTGTGATCGAGCCGGGTCACGCCTTCGCCGGCCTGTTGCGTGACATGGGCCAGTTCATGGGCGAGCAGCGCCCGGCCGCTCGGCGTTTCCGGCGCCCATTGACCGGGGGCCAGCGCGATGCGCGGGCCGCAGGTTATCGCCCGGCTGCCGGCTGCCTGCACGGCAGCGGAAGCCTCGCCGGCCGGGAAGATGCGGACTTGCGACAGGTCGTGGCCGAAGCCTTGTTCGAAGGGCGCGCGCAGGGCCGGGGCGACCGCCTG
>CAYWNX010000258.1:0-4232 GCA_964459735.1 uncultured Dechloromonas sp.
GCCTACGTCATGGCGTACGTCTATACCGACTTCCTCCAGTTCGTCGGGCCAGTGCAAACGGCGCTGCGTGAAACCTTCGGCTGGTCGCATGGTGATTACTGGTTCCCGGATATCCGCACACTGCCCGGCGCGATGCTGATGTTCGTCTGCGTGCTTTACCCCTATGTTTATCTGCTCGCCCGTAGCGCTTTCCTCGAACGGGCCAGCGGCATGCTCGAAGCGGCACGCACACTGGGCATGGGTCCGTGGCGCGCCTTTTTCGCCGTCTCGCTGCCGCTGGCCCGGCCGGCCATTGTCGCCGGCGTTGCGCTAGCCTTGATGGAAACGCTGGCCGACTACGGCACGGTCGCCTACTTTGCGGTCAACACCTTTACTACTGGTATTTACCGCGCCTGGTTCTCGCTAGGCGATCGCATTGCGGCCGCCCAACTGGCCGCCATGCTGCTCGGTTTCGTGCTCTTCCTGCTTATGGCTGAAAGGATTTCACGCGGCCGGGCACGTTATAACAACACCACCGGCCGCAATCGGCCAATGGCCGGGGCGCACCTTACCGGCATCCGGGCGGCGCTCGCCGTTATAGCCTGCGCCTTGCCGCTATTACTTGGCTTTGTCTTGCCAGCGATTTTGCTGTTAAAAATGGCGTTGACCGAAGGCGATGCCCAGTTTGGCCAGCGCTTCCTGGTGCTCTCCCGCAACAGCTTCGTGCTGGCGGGTATTACCGCAATGATTGCGGTTTTTCTCGCCCTGCTGATGGCCTACGGTGCCCGCTTGTCGAAAACCGCCTTTGCCAATGGGCTCAATCGCCTGGTTGGCCTCGGTTATGCCGTGCCGGGAGCGGTGATCGCAGTTGGCGTGCTGATTCCGGTAACGCGCCTCGACAACTGGCTGGCCGGACAATGGGAAGTCTGGTTCGGCCACAATCCCGGCCTGTTGCTCACCGGCGGTATTGCCGCGCTGATCTACGCCTATCTCGCCCGCTTTCTCGGGGTGGCGCTGCATACCGTCGAAACCAGTCTGACCAAGATCACCCCGAATATGGACGATGCGGCACGCTGTCTCGGTCTGGGTCAAGGTGAAACGCTGCGCCGGGTGCATGCGCCGATGCTGAGTGGCAGCCTGTTGACTGCTGGTTTGCTGGTTTTTGTCGATGTGATGAAGGAGTTGCCGGCAACCCTGGTCATGCGGCCATTCAATTTCGATACCCTGGCGACGCAGACTTACACGCTGGCCTCGGATGAGCGACTGGCTGAGGCCTCGACCGCCGCACTGGCGATTGTCGCCGTCGGTTTGCTGCCACTGATTGCGCTTTCCCGGCAGATTTCAGCCGCACGTCGGGGCTGAGCCGGGGCGCCGCCTAGTCGTTACCGCGGCGGCTTTTCCAGAAACCTGTTTTTTCCTTTTTTGCCGATGTCTTTTCGTTTGGCGCGCCTGAGTGAACGACCTTCGCATCTTCGGCTTCACTCATTCGCAGCAGATCAAGGGTCAGCAGATTGGTGTCGACGCCATAACCTGCGGTCAGGTCGATTTCTTCGATATCGACGGTTTCATCCGGTTCATAGCGGGTAAATTCGATATTGTTGCCGGGAAGCACGGCAGGTGATTCGTCTGCCTTGACGGGTTCGTCGGAAGGGACTTCGGCGGGTTGCAAAGGCGGTACTTCGATATTTGCTTTTGGCAAGGCGGCCGGTGTTGTTGCGGATATTGACCCAGCGCTGTGCGCCTGCAATAACTCAACGATTGCCTGATGCTTGCCGCGCTGTGCCAGCCTGAGCGGGGCGCCCGGGCCATCGCCGGCGATCGCATTGATATCGGCGCCCCTGTTCAGTAGTTCGCGAACAATCGCCAGGTTGCCCTCGAAGCAGGCGGTGCGTAGCGGCAAACCGGCAAAGCCATGCATGTCGGCTTCTTCGATATTGCCACCGGTTGCGATGGCATTGATGACTTCGTCAAGCCGGCCGGCGCGAATCGCCGCCATCAGTTTGCTGGGGGTAAAAAATTTTGCGGCCATCTTTTTTAATGTCTCCGATTACATCCGGAGTTTAGAAGATGGCCGCAGTTTTGACGAGCGCGGTCGTTTATTTGAATCCGGCGCGGTCCAGGATGATCTGGGCTTTAGCCTGATACATCGCCAGGTTGTTGACCGGCAGTTTGTCGGCCTTGAACTTGCCGAGTGACTCCAGCGCCGGATTGGCTACCTTGATGTTTTCAACGGCTGGCCACTCGTTGTTGCCATCGGCAAAATAGCGTTGCGCCTGGTCCGATGCCAGGTATTCGAGGAATTTGACCGCAGCTTCCTTGTGCGGCGCCGTTTTCAGCATGCCGCCGCCGGAAACGTTTATATGTGTACCGGTCGAGGATTGATTGGGCCAGACGACGCCGACTTGTTCCATCAGTTTCATCTCTTCCGGCTTGGTCGACCGCATCAGTCGCGCAACGTAATAGGTATTGGCCAAGGCAACGCCACATTCACCTGCCGCGACCGCCTTGATCTGGTCGGTATCGCCGCCCTTGGGGGCGCGAGCGAAATTGGCCACCATGCCGCGTGCCAGTTCTTCAGCCTTGGCCTCACCCTGATGGGCGATGACCGAGGCCATCAGCGACAAATTGTAGGGGTGTGAGCCGGAACGGGAGCAGACCTTGCCTTTCAGCTTCGGATTGGCCAGATCGACATAGTTCTGGATGTCTTCCGGCTTGACGGCTGACTTGTTGTACACAATGACCCGCGCCCTGGTCGAGAAGGAAAACCAGTCTTCAGTACGCAAGTGAGTCGGGATGCGCGTTTCCAGTGTTTTGGAGGCAATTGGTGAAAACAGGCCAAGTTCGTGCGCCTTGGCCAGACGGGCGGCATCAACGGTCAGGAAAATATCAGCCGGGCTGTTGGCACCTTCGTTCTTGATACGCTCAAGCAACTCGTCTTCCTTGCCCTCGATGCGATTGATCTTGATCCCTGTTTGTTGCGAGAAAGCCGTGTAGAGCGCTTCATCCGTCTGGTAGTGGCGGGCGGAATATAGATTCAGTATTTTTTCTTCGGCCAGAGCGCCATGCGACAGTGTGGCAATAGCGGCGGCGATCAAAGCAGGCATCAACTTCATGCTGGAAACTCCTGATCAAAGTGGGAACTGCTCCAGTCTACTAAGCGGCTGATGCTTTGTAAATGAGAAACGTTATTGATCGTGGGTGAAAAAAAAGCGGCTTGTGAGCCGCTCCGTCTTAATTGCCTTCGAGAATCCGTCGGGCGCCGTTGTAGCGCGACATCCAGTAGCTACTGTCCATGTTTTCGACCCGAACTTCCGCCCCTGTGCGCGGTGCATGCAGAAAATGATTGTCACCAAGATAGATGCCAACATGCGAGAAGGTGCGACGCATGGTGTTGAAGAACACCAAGTCACCGGGTTTCAACTGGTTGGTATCGACCTGCTGGCCAACTTCGCTCATTTCGCGAGCTGTCCGGGGCAGGGAGGCGCCGATGCTGTCCTTGAAGACCAAACGCACAAAACCGCTACAATCAAGGCCGCTGTCTTCGTCATTGCCGCCGAAGCGGTAACGCACGCCAACCAACTTCAGGCCTTGCAGAATGACATCCTGCGCGGCGTTGGTGTAACGTTCGAAAAACGACTGTTGCTCTTCCGGTTTGCGCATTTGTTCAGCGGCGGTTACTGCGCTGACTCCTCCGGTTAACAGGGAGGCAACGAGCAAAATCGAAGTTAGAGCTTTTTGCATAGCGGTCGAATATATTTCAAAACACGGCGACTGTAAAGACTCGTTAAAAATCGCTACCGTTAACTATGTTCATAATTCGTAATTATGAATACAATTTATTTCCCGAGGTGTGAGGATGGTTATGAATTCCTTCAAGGCATTACTGATTGAGGAACGCGACGGCAAGGTGAGGAGCGGTTTCGTCCGTATGGATGAGTCTCAGCTTGATTCCGGCGGCGTGACCATTCAGGTAGCCTACTCAAGTATTAATTACAAGGATGCACTTGCCGCTACCGGCGCAGGCAAAATTATCCGACGCTTTCCCTGTGTTGGTGGCATCGATATGTCCGGTACAGTGATCGAAAGTGCCGACACCCGTTTTAAGTCGGGTGATCTGGTCATTGCCACCAGCTTCGATATCGGGGTGGCGCATCACGGCGGCTATTCTGAAATTGCCCGTGTGCCGGGCGAATGGGTCGTGCCTTTGCCGGCCGGCTTGAGCCTGTTCGATGCCATGGCTTTGGGTACGGCCG
>CAYWNX010000259.1:0-4199 GCA_964459735.1 uncultured Dechloromonas sp.
ATGCCGTACACTTCACTAAGCAGCAAAGTGCCCAGTGCATGCTCGTACATCGGCCCGTGAGAGGATGCATCGGCGTAATGAATCAGCCCGCCGGTCTGCACATTGGCGAGCACCCAGTTGAGCCCGCGATCGATGGTGTCGGCGTACTGGCCCTGCTGCGGCACGTTGCCCGTGGACAGGATCGCCAGCATGGCCAGCGAGCAGATGCCCATGTTAGTGCCATACTTGCTCTGCCAGGCACCCGACGGCAACTGCGTGGTGGCAAGAAACCTGAGGCCCTTCTGAATCGCCGCATCGGCTACCGGCGTGAGGTCGAGGGCGGTATCCCTCCGCTCAGGCGCACTGGACATGCCGGCATCCTGCGACCAGGCCGGGCGCGCCGACGCCAAGACCGGCAAGAGCGCCGCAACCAGGACCACAACGCAACGCGCGGCAGTACTGTTCCCCCGGGAGCAACGCAGAAGTGCCCTTCGCATCATCACGGAGCCTCCGCAGTTGAAGTGGCCGGCCTCGGTGTACCGGCCAATTCGGCCAGAGCTTCATCCAGCGCCAGAACGATGCCGGGCATGTCGGTTCCCGCAAGACGTCCCATCTGGGCAGCCGTCTGCTTCAGCCGGTCGATTCGCGCCGGGTCGCCGATCCGCGAGATGACAAAGTCGTCGGCGATCGCACCCAGGCGCTCGGCGATCTGAGCCGCGGTACGGGCGATCTGATCCTGCCGATTCTTCTCGGCTCGTGTCCGGTCGGCGGCGACCGTGCGCGAGTCCGCGGCCTGCGTGGTCGATCCGGCCAGCGAGGAGATCCGCTTCACGGCATCCGAACAGTCATCCTGCAGCGTCTTGAGGTGGCCCAGCTTCTCCAGCACCTGGTCGATCTGTTCGGTCAGCAGCCGAATGATCTCGGCTTCTTCCATGACTGTCAGGTTGTGGGATCTCGAGATCGGCCAGTCGCTCGCGACGGCATGCTCGCCGGCATCGCGCGCCTCGATCCAGTAATTGAGCGTCGTGCCCGGAGTCACATGTAACGATTCCAGCGACCACGGGTACTGAGCAGTCATGCGCTTGTCGACGGGCGGCAGCGTGATCGGCAGCCGCTGGACAGGATCGTCCTTCTTACCCTTGCGGTAGCACAGCGTCAGCTCCGTCACGCCGAAGTCATCGGTCGCATCCACCGTGATCGGCAGGATCGCGCGCGGGCCGACCCGCTTGTCAGTCGCCGGCGTCGTACGCTCGATCTGCGGGTACTGGTTGTCGACCATCTCGACGCGGTAGACGACCGGCTCTTCGTTGTGGAACCCCATCTGGTCCGTCAGGTGAATCCGATAGGAGCGCGTCGCCTCGACACGGAACCCCGCCTGGAAGGCCTGCTGTGTGCTGTCGCCGGCGGGCTGCGACATGGGCACCGCGGCGGCGTTCTCCCATGCCAGAACCGCTCCGGCCAGCGGCTTGTTCGCAGTCACGTGCAGAACGACCTGGGTACCGAGCACGGCCTGAATGTTGCCGTCGGGCCGACGCTCCTTGTCCTGGCGGGTGAACTCGGGATACCGGCACTCGGCCTCAACCGAAGCGATTTCGGGAGGCGGCACCATCTCGACCTGCACATCCGGTGACCGGGCGTCGCCGATCTGGAACCAGACCCTCAGGCTTCGGTTGACCGGCCGGTACTTCACCGCGAAAGTCGCATCCTCCCCGATTTCGAAATGCGTGCGATCCGCCGGCGCCGCATCGGACTGGAGATGAAGCGTCCCGGTCGAAGGGATGCTGCCGAAAACCTTGCCGTGGAGATTCAACGTCCCGCCACGAACCACTCGTAATGGCTGACCCGTTTTCAGGTCGGACAATTCGATGCGCGTCCGCCGCGGCCATTCCGCCTCACTCCACGGCGTCAGCAAACGGGAAATGCCGATCGATGCCAGCGCCGGTTTCCAGGCAATCACCACGGTCACCACGAGAACAATCGCCCAGGCGGCAGCACAATGCCGCAATGGCTGCCGCGAGGGCACGACGCGTTCCGGCTGCAACGCCGTTGCCGAACGCTCCGCGGCGGACCGCACCTGCTCATAAAGTATGTGCGACGCGCCTCCGCGGCGGCGAGCTTCGCCGTCAGCGAGTTGAACGGCGGTCACCAGCAGACCAGCCAGTTCGGGATGGCACTCCTCAAGCCGCAGCGCCGCCTCGTTGGGCGACATCTCCGGCCAGAGGGGTCGGACCCGGCGGCGAAACAACTGAACGACGCAAGCCGCGAAGAGAATCAGCAGAATGAATCGCGAAACATGACCCCCGCGCAGGATGGCGTCGAAGCCGATCGCAGCCGCACCAATCGCCGCAAACCCCGCGAGCAGCAGGCTGAATGCCAGAACGCGCCGGAGAGTCACCCACCGCCGCCGCACCTCGGCAATGCGCGCGAGGCACTCCTGCGGCCAGGCGTCACCCGCCGCAGCCGTGAGGGTTGGAGATGTGGACGAACCCGTGCTCATTTCTTGTCACTCAAGGCAACTGCCACCATCTTCGCAGCGCCCATTCGCCGCCCAGCAGCAGCACGAACAATCCGGCCAGCGCCGGCAGATCCCACAGCGATACATCGCGCTGTTCCTGGATCGAACGCGGCGACAGATCGAGCTGATCCAGGAACCGTCCGAACTCGGCGGGACGGGCAAACTGCCCGCCGGTCTGGGCAGCCAGTTCCTTCATCAAGGCCACGTTCGCCGCCGGCTCCTGCAATTCGAGGCGCGGCGTCTGAACCTCGATCACCACGGACGCTTCCACCGCGTGACCGTCCACCCACAACTTGTACAGGCCGGCCGCCGGCAGCGGCAGGCGGGCCTCGTACAACCGCTCGGCGCCGGGCGACGGAAACAACTGCACCCGGGCCTGCTGGCCCGACTCGTTCTCGGCGATGACCGTGGGAGTCTCGTCGCTGACGGCCTCATCCAGGCGAACGGTCACCAGCGCGCTCTCGCCCTGGCTGTAAGTCGACCGGTCGGTGCGCAACGTGATATGCTGCTGCTTGCCGGCCAGGTGCGATGCTCCCAGGTACTGAAGGACCTGCCCCCAGAGCCGATAGAAGATGCGATCGCCCTGCTTGAACCGCCACCGCCACGTCTCATCGATGCCACAATAAAAGCTCTTGCCCTTGCCGAAATTCTGCACCGCCAGCAACGGCATCGGTTCGGCGGGGGTACCCGAGGTCTTCTCGGTCGGATGCACCACCAGCACCGCCGCGCCGGGTTTCGCCTTGCGAACCGGGTAAAACCAGAAAATCTCCGGCAGGTTCTGCCAGGCTTCGATGTTCTGGTCACTATCGTCGCCGAGTTGAATGGCCGGATGCGATCGGCCCAGCGGCGTCAGCTCAGGCCGGAAGCGATCTTCCTGCGCAGCCTTCGGCCGTCGAGGCGGCTGCCCGCTGTCTTCAGGCAACTCCACGCAGAACAGATCCGCCAGTGGTGTGTCGGCATACGCGCGCGGATTGGAAATCGGGCCGGCCAGATTCAGCAGGCCGCCGCCTTTGTCCCGCACCCAGTCGCGAATCCACTGCATCTGGTCGGCGGTCATCAGCGATGGATCGATGTCGCCCAGAATAATCAGGTCGAACTCGTCGTAAGCTTCCTGCGTGCTCGGCAGCACGCGAATGAACGGAGGAAGCGGTTTGGCCACCTGCTCACTGCCCGCCAGGAGCACCTGCATCCTCAGCCGCGTATCGCGGCTCATGGCATCGAACAGGAAGCGATACTGCCAGCGCGGGCGCTGCTCCAGCAGCAACACGCGGATCTTGTCGGCCGTAACGCGGGCCACGAAGCTCCGCTGATTGTTCTCTTCCACGATCTCATCCGGCTGGGCGGGGCACTCAACGCGGAACGTGAACTCGCCCGCCTGGTGCGGCGTGAACGTGATGGGCACGTTGACCTCGTCCTGACCCGCGACGAACCTCGCCTTCACCTTCGCGAGGTCCTCGCCACCGCTGCGCAGAACCACGTCCATCTCCTGCGGCGGATATCCCCGCTGCGCCAGCCGTACGATGACGACCGCGGGGTCGCCGACGAACATCATTTCATCCGCCAGCACCTGCCGGATCTCGATATCCTTCGGCTGCGGGTCACCCACCACCACCGCGTGCACCGGCACGCCCGACTTCTGCCACCGCAAGGCGGTCGACAGCGGAGAGCCGCCGGTGTTGTTTACGCCGTCGCTGATGAGCACGAC
>CAYWNX010000260.1:0-4140 GCA_964459735.1 uncultured Dechloromonas sp.
GACCAGATCGGTGAGATCAACCGGCTTCAGGATGATGCCGCGCGCGGCATAGAGGTCGCGGACCCCCTCGACAAAGAACGGGCTGAAGCGGGTGAAGAAGTCCCCCGTGACGACCACCCGCGGGCAGCCCTGCGGCTGGCACCTGCGGGGCAGGGCCGCGATCCGGCGGACGAGCGACGGCAACCGCGCATTGAACTCGTCGAGCGAATCCACCGTGGCGGCGAAACGCAGCCATTCCCGTTGGAAATTCCGGACCGCACCGGGGGCGCCAACGACGCGCAGCACATGGTCGATCTCGACGAGGATGTCCGCCAACACGATCGCCGGCCCCACGTGGCGGCTCAACATCTCGCCGGGAAAACCGAGGTAGTCGTTCTCCGCCGAGGCGTTGAGGACGAAGAGATCCGGCAGCCGCTGCTCGGCGATGAACCGCGCGAAGTATCCCTCGTAGGCGTCGCTCACGCATGGCGCCCCGCCGCGCACGGTGTAGAAGCCGGCGATCTCCCCCGGCGCACGTTGCTCATGGATCTGGAGGATCTGGCCGATGCAGAGCGGCAGCGGCAGGCATTCGCGCCCCGACGTGTGCCGCAGCCCGTGCTCAAGCTGCATGCGCGTGAGCGGCGCCAGCCGCCCCGGGTGCAGGCCGAGCCAGCGCATCGCGAGCCCGAGCGCCTGGTTGTGATAGGGCGAGAAGTTCGGCAGGTAGAGCTTCACCCGCGGATCCGTGAGGGGCACCTGCTCGCCAGACGACGTGATCACGACCCCGTGGCCGCCCAGCCGCGCCGGCCGGAAGGTCCGGTCGCGGACGCCGGCCGCTCCGCGATGATTCTGCACGATGTCGAGGAAGGCCTCGAGCCGCGTCTGCACGCCGGCGTCGGCCGTGGCGGCGTCGATCTCAAGGAGCAGATACGGTTTCGCGCCCAGCTCGTGGGCGAGCATCGCGTGTGTGAAGGCGTCGATCGTGCAGCTGAAATTACTCACGCAGATCAGGAACAGGTTGGGATGCCGCTTGGCGAGCGCCACGGCGTTCATGATCTGGTTGGCGAAATGCCACGCCGTCGGTCCCGGGCCGACCGGCTGGAGGCAGTCGGCCGGGATGACCGTCACGCCCATGCTGGCGAGCTTGCGGGCGACGGACTGGGAGGCCTCCGGGGCGAAGGCGTTGTAACTGTGCCCGGTCAGCAGCACCGACGGCCGGCCGCTGGCCAGGGCCCCGGCCAGGGCGCGCTGCCCGAGCTCCTGCAAGGCGCGTTCCGCCGCCAATTGCGCCCGCACCGCGGCGGTCCAGGCCGCCTCGGCGACCGCCCGCGCAACGCCCAGTTCGCGCACGGCCAGGTCCACCAAGGTGGTGCAGGACGCATAGCCGGAGGTGAAATCCAGCACCGGCGACAGCAGGCGGACCCGCGGAAAAGCCTTGGCCAGAAAATAGGGGCTCGCCTGCGTGATCGGACACAGCAGCGAGTCGCGGCAGGCGCTCGGATGCGGCATGCGCGTGACGTGCGGCAGAAAGACCAGCTCCACGCCCCGGCGCGCGAGATCCAGCACCGCGCCATGGGCCAGCTGCGCGGGAAAGCAGAAACCGGAATTCGACTTCAGGTCCCCCTCGGCATCGAGGCCCGACAGGACAACCTCCAGACCGATGCCCGCGAAGAACCCGGCGTAAAGCGGATGCAGCGAATGTGTCGTCAACGCCCGGGGCAGACCGATGCGCTCCGGTCTCACGGGACCATGGGGCATGGCGGAGGTTTCGGACCCGAAGCGATTTTCCAGATACGCCCTGGCTTCGGCCATGCGCGGGCCAAAATCCCAGCGCGAGTATTCGGACACCCCGCGCTGAACCGCGACGGGCCCGGCCGCAGGGGGACGGAAGAGCAACGCCGCGCGTTCCGCCACCAGGTCCGGCACAACCGCCGTGCGTGCACCGCGTTTCCAGGTGTGCTCGAACAGGCTGCAACGCCCGCCGAAGGGGAATTGCCGGCCGGCCACCTTGAAACGGTCGATGCTGCAATACATTTCGCAGGCATGGCAGGTGAAACGGCCGACCGGCTTCATCTCGGGGGCGGCAAGGGTCCGCAGCTCCCGGGGGTCGCCCAATTTTTCACCGGTCCGGCCCAGGGCCAGCAGCGCGACGCCGAACGCACCGAGCAGTTCCGGGTGCGGCGGGATGACGACCGGCCGGCCCGCGCGGCGGGCGAACGCATGGCCGACGGCCGTGTTGAGCGCCACGCCGCCCTGCAGGAATATCTTCGCGCCCACGGGCCGCGGACCCTTCACGCGGTTGAGGTAGTTGCCCGCGATGGAGTAGACGAGGCCCGCCACGATGTCGTCGCGCGAGTGTCCCTGCTGCTGAGCAATGCGGATGTCGGAATTGATGAACGCCGCGCAGGTGGTCTTGAACTGGACGGGGGCCGGGGCCGCGAGCGCGATGGCCGCGATGTCGCCGACCGCGATGCCGAGGTCGCCGTGGGCGCTTTCCTCGAGGAACGAGCCCGTGCCCGCCGAGCAGGCGTTGTTCATCGTGTAGTCGATGGGCACGCCGTTCCGCAGGAAAATGTATTTCGAATCCTGCCCGCCGATCTCGAAGATCGTGTCGACCTCCGGATCGTAATGCGATGCGCCGGCCGCGTGGGCCGAGATCTCGTTGTGCACCTGGGCGGTGCCGAGGTAGGCCCCCACGAGTTCGCGGGCCGAGCCGGTCGTGGCCACAAGTCCGACCGGATGATTGCCGGTCTTCCCCGCCAGCACCCGCAGGCATTGCCGTGTCGCCGTGAGCGGGTCACCGTTGGTGCGGGTGTAGTGCGAAGCCACCAGACCGCGTGTCGCCGGGTCCAGCAGGACGGCCTTGGTCGTGGTGGAACCGGCGTCGACGCCCAGCACCAGCGGACCGGCCGGCGCAGCCTGGTCGGGCGGCGCGGCGATGACCTTCACCTGCGCCGCGCTGGCGCCGAGGGGTGGCAGCCGGTCGAGCAAACGCGGCCGCGTGGTCTGCGGACGGCGGCGCGGCGGATGATCCCGCGCCAGCAGGGCGCAACCCCAGGCCTCAAACCACGCGCTTTCAGGCCGCACGACGAACCCGGTGGCCGGGCGTTTGGCCCGGAGCGCGGCGAGCAGGGCGGCATTCCGCGCAACTCCGCCGATCAGCAGCACGCGGCGCAACTCACCCGGCGCCTTCTCGAGGAGGGCGTTGACCTTGCCGGCCATGGTGTCGTGCAGCGTGTGCAGAATGTCCTCGGGCGCGGCCTCGTGCCGGTTGAGCTTGTGCGTGATGTCGGACTTGCAATGGACCGAGCACCGCGCGGCGAGCGGCACGACCCGGCCGCCGAACGAGCGCTGGATCGCCTCCTCGAGGCCGAGGCCCATGCGGCCGATCTGCTGCACGAAGAACTCCCCGCTGCCGGCGGCACACTTGTTATGGGAAAGGACATTGACGATCCGTCCGCCGGCGAGGGTGTAGACGAGAAACGATTCGCCGCCGAGCGAGGCCACGGCATCGAAGGTCTCCCCGGTTTCCTGCAGGGCGCGCTGGATGGCGGCCACCTCGGTGGTGTCGCCCAGCGCACCGGAGACCGCGAAGAACTCCGCGCCGGCAAATTGGGGCGTGGCCAGCAGCCGGTCGAGCACCTCCAGGGGCCGGCCCTGGTGCGGCACGACCAGCGCCGTCGCCGTGTCCCCCTGCAGGATGACGGTCTTCACCGTCAACGCGCCGAGATTGATGCCGACGGAGGACACGGTGATGCAGCGTAATCCCCGGCAAAGAGGAATGCTCCGCAGTGCTTGTCATTTGGTCGGCAATCCTTGCGGCCGAAATTGCCTCGCCATCCCCGGCAGGGAAGTTGATTTTTTACAGGCAAAACATCCTGCATGGAAACCAAGAAGAAAATCGTTGAAAACTGGCTGCCCCGCTACACCGGCGTGCCCCTCAAGAACTTCGGTCGCTACATCCTGCTGACCAACTTCGACCGCTACGTCGAACTCTTCGCCCAGTGGCATCGCGTGCCGGTGCACGGCCGGCACAAGCCGATGCTCAGCGCCACGGCCGGTGACATCTCCATCATCAACTTCGGCATGGGCAGCGCGACGGCCGCCACGGTCATGGACCTGCTCAGCGCCATCAACCCCCGCGCCGTCCTGTTCCTCGGC
>CAYWNX010000261.1:0-4127 GCA_964459735.1 uncultured Dechloromonas sp.
GCGCCGGGGAAAAAATGCCGCCGCAGCCGCCAAAGCCGTAGCACGAAAAAGTCGCGATGAATTTCGTAATGAGCAGCACGCCCGCAAGCTGCCAGCCAATGTCGCCTGCCAGCGCGCTGGAGAGATCAGTGTATCCGAGGCTGAAGACACCCAGCTTTTGAGTCCGCCAGAAGACGAGCACACCGAGCGCCCAGGTGATCAACCCTCCAACGGCGGGAAGCATCCACCGGGGAATTCGGATTTTTCCCTTGGTGCGCGCCCTCAATCCCAGCGACGTCCGCTGAAAATAGACGCCCACCACACTCGCCAGCGCGGCCACGACCGGCGTCAATAGGTACGCCACCCACGACGGGTTGTCGGCCACGGCCAGCGTGAACGACGGTTGGGCCCCGATGACAGCGTGCACCACCAGGGCGCCCAACACCGATGCGAGGAGCACCCCGCCGAGAAAACGGCTGTTCAGGTCACCGATGATTTCCTCCAGGACAAACGTCGTGGCGGCGAGTGGAGTGTTAAACGCCGCCGCCAGTCCGGCGGCCGCTCCCGCCGCCGCTCCCGCCCGTCGCTTTTGTTTCGGCTCGCCCGTCAATCCGGCGAGATTCGATGCCAGCGCTCCGGATAGTTGCACACTGGGTCCTTCGCGTCCCATGCTCGAACCGCCACCGATGCTGATCATGCCGGCGAGGAATTTCACCCAGGCGACGCGCCAGGGCACGGTTCCAAAATCCTTCCAGAACGCGAGCTTGAGTTGCGGGATGCCGCTGCCCGCCGCTTCCGGGCAGAACGAAGTGAGCAGCCAGCCCACGATCAAGGAGGACACCACGATGATCAGGAAGCTGCCGATCAGAAACGTCGGCAACGGCTCTTTCGAAAGCCGCACGAGCCCGAGCTGATAGAGCCAGTTCATGCCGAGCTGAAACGCCACCGTGGCGCCGCCGGCGGCAAGGCCATAGAGGCAGGTCCGCAATACCGCCCGGCTTTGCCGGGGCAGGCGCTGCAAATATTGCGTCAGGAATTGCATGGTTGTCCGGCAACATTCCGGGCGAACTGGAATTGATTCAAGCAGAATTACAATCTGGTGATTTCATTGAATGCGCATGCGACCCCGCGACGTCCAACGTTCGCGTCGCGACGTTTCTCCGATATGACGAAGCTGGTCTCGATTTTTGTGCCGCTGGTTCTGCTGGCCGTGCTGGCCCTCGCCGTGCTCCTGCCGAGGTATGAGCGCCCGCAGGCCGTGCAACCGCCGGGAAAAATGTTTTATGTTCAACTGGTGCGCGGCGACAATGCGGAAGCACCGCCCGGGCCGGGAGTGAAGGCCGTTGGCCCCCGGGTGGCCGAGCGGCTGAAATCGGTTCTCCGCTGGAAACACTATTGGGAACTGCAACGCGACGCGGTGGTCGTGCCTTGCGGCCACAAGGTGCGCAAACGAATCTCTCCCGAGCGCGAGGTGGAGATCGAACGGCCTTTGCCGCCATCGGAAGATATCGCGGTGCGGGTTTACCTCGACGGCAAGCTGAATCAAACTCGTACGCAGCCGGCCACCGGGGCGTTTTTCATTACGGGCGGCGACAAGGGCAGGGACCAGTCGTGGTTTATTGTGGTTCGCGAAGATCATCCGGCCGAGGTGGTCCAGGATTGATGTGGCGGGCGCCATTTTTGCCGTGCTTGCCCGGTCCTTTCCGCGCGGCTAGCATCCCTCCGCATGCAGCCGCCGAAGAAATGCCCCATCACCGGCAAGGAGATGCGTCTCCTTTTCCATCGGCGTCTCATGGACAAATATGAGGTCGCCTATTTCTACTGCGACGAGAGCGGCATCATCCAGACCGAGGAACCGTACTGGCTTCGAGAGGCGTACGCATCGGTCATTTTTCCGCTGGACACCTCGGTCGCCAGCCGCAATTTCGGAAATGCCCGCCGGCTCGAGCCGATCCTTTCACGCCTGTTTCCGGAGGATTCCGTCTTTGTGGACACGGCGGCGGGCTACGGATTGCTCACGCGGCTGATGCGCGACCTCGGTTTTGATTTTTTTGCGCGGGACATGTTCTGCGAGAACATTTTCAGCAAGGCCTTCGAAGCGCCGCCCGGCATCAAGGCCGCGGCCGTCACTGCTTTCGAAGTGCTCGAACATGTGACCGATCCCATCGAGTTTCTGTCCGCGCAGATGAAGGATTTTCAAACCGACACCGTCATTGCGTCCACCAGCGTTTTTGAAGGCGAGATTCCCGATGCAACCTGGCCCTACTATTCTTTCGAGAGCGGCCAGCACGTCACTCTCTATCAGCCTCGCAGCCTCGAACTCATTGCGCGAAAACTTGACTGCCGTTACGTGCGCCTCGGGGCGGATTTGCATCTTATCACCCGCCGTGCCGTGCCTGCGGGGAAGCGATTTTTGCTGACGACCCCGATGATTCGCGCCGCGCACCGGGTGGCCACGCACTTCGCGCGCCGACATCGCAGTCTCACCCAATCGGATTCCGAAATGCTGCGGGCGAAATTGAAGCCCGGGAAATAGAGATTGTCTGCCAGTGCTGGGCCGTTAATCTGCCTGCCCGATGCCGGATATGCCCGCCGACGTGCAAACTCAACCTCCGACGCCACCTCCTTCGGGCGCGTTTGATCCCGAGGTTTGTTTTGTAATTGGGTCGGGGCCCGCGGGAGTGGCCTGCGCAACGGCGTTGATCAATCGCGGACGACGCGTCCACATGCTGGACGCTGGTGTGACCCTCGAGCCCGAAAAGACCGGCCTGGTCGAAAAATTGGGAGGCACTTCACCGGAAAAATGGGCAACAGCAGATGTGGCGGCCTATCAATCAGGCATGAATCCAGACGTCGGGGGTGTTCCGCTGAAATTGGTTTACGGCTCGGACTTCGCCTATCGCGATGCGGATGAGCATCTCGGCGTTCACTACGACAACGTCGGTTTGCGTCCATCGTTTGCTCGCGGCGGCTTGAGCAATGTGTGGGGGGCGGCGATGATGCCGTACCTCGACCAGGATCTGGCCGGATGGCCCATCAAGGGTGCGGACTTGAAATCGCACTACGCCTCGGTTCTCGAATTCACCGGTCTTTCGGCGTGCCATGACGATCTTGAGAAATTCTTTCCGCTTCATACCAGCCAGCCGACCGATTTGCATCCGGGCCGGCAGAGCCAGCAAATGCTCGATGCGATGCAGCGCCATCGGGAACAACTGGCGGGCGCGGGAATTCATTTTGGCCGGTCGCGCGTGGCGGTGCGGGGAAATTATCTCCCGAAAAACGACGGCTGCGTTTATTGCCGGCTCTGCATGTATGGCTGTCCGTACGGCTTCATCTACACCTCCGCGGATACCGTCACCGCCTTGCGGAAAAACCCCAGGTTCATTTACGAGCGGGATGTCGTCGTGACCTCCATGAAGGAATCGGGCGCGACGGTTGAGATTTCCGGCTACCATCGCGTGACGCGAAAGCCGTTGTCCTGGCGCGGCGGCCGGGCATTCATCGGGGCGGGAACGATTGCGACCACCGGTATTCTGCTCCGCTCGCTCGAAGCGTACGACCAGACGGCCTGGCTCAAGGACAGCCAGTATTTTCTGCTGCCGCTCGCGCTGCGCCGCCGGGTCCCGGGCGCGACCCGTGAATCACTCCATTCGTTGAGCCAGCTCTTTCTGGAAATCCTTGATCCCGCCGGCCGCGAAACTTCGGCGCATGTGCAGATCTATTCCAATAGCGACCTCGTCAACGAAGCAGTCGCAAAATCCTTCGGTCCGTTGCGCGTTCCGCTCGGCTTCCTCCTGCGAAACCTGCAGGAGCGCCTGCTGATTGCGCAGGGATTCATCCATTCGCAATACAGCTCGCGCATTGCGGTGTGCTTGAAAAAGGAGGCGCCCGGCAGGGAAAGCCTGGAATTGCGGGGCGAAGCGAATCCTGCCGCCCGGGAACGGGTCCGCCAGGTGGTCCGCAAATTGTCCGCGCAATCGCGTTGCCTCGGCGCTTTCCCGCTGCCGGTGATGCTCAAAGTTGCCGAGCCGGGACGCAGCTTTCACAGTGGCGGCAGCTTTCCGATGACGCGCGAGCCAAAGGGTTTTCAAACCGATCTTCTGGGACGAGTGCCGGGCTGGAAACGGATTCATGCCGTGGATGCGACC
>CAYWNX010000262.1:0-4111 GCA_964459735.1 uncultured Dechloromonas sp.
CCCGGTTTGGTCGGCGACGGCCGCGACATGGGCTCGGTGGTTTTCCCGCAAGCGGCGCTCAAGGTCTTCCTGACGGCGACTCCCGAGGTAAGGGCGGAGCGTCGTTATAAGCAGTTGATCGAAAAAGGTTTATCTGCTAATCTCCCCGACCTTCTGCTAGACCTGAAGCAACGTGACGAACGGGATTCCCAGCGTAGCGTAGCGCCATTAAGGCAGGAGCCGGATGCCAGATTGCTCGACACGACCTCGCTGACCATTGAACAGGCGGTCAATCAGGTGTTGATGTGGTTCCGGGAAGCAAGGTAGTAAAGGTGTTGCCGGTCATGTGGCTGGCAATGTGATTCAAACTCTAACCCGCTGTGAATTTCACGATTTGCGGCACGAAAGCTCTCTCCGTCAATGGAATCTTTTGCTCAACTATTTGAAGAATCCCTGGCTCGCCAGGAAATGCGTCAAGGCGAAGTCATCACTGCAGAAGTGGTACTCATCGATCACAACTTTGTTGTGGTCAATGCCGGCCTGAAATCGGAATCCTATGTTCCGCTCGAAGAATTCCTGAATGATCAGGGCGAGCTTGAAGTCAAGGTTGGGGATTTTGTTCAAGTCGCCATCGAGATGCTGGAAGACGGCTACGGCGCAACCCGCCTGTCCCGCGATCGCGCCAAGCGCATCGCCGCCTGGAACTTCCTGGAACAAGCCCTGAACGACAATTCCCTGGTCACCGGTACGATTACCGGCAAGGTCAAGGGCGGTCTCACCGTCATGTCCAATGGCGTCCGTGCATTCCTGCCGGGTTCCCTGGTCGATATGCGTCCGGTCAAGGACACCACCCCGTACGAAGGCAAGACCCTTGAATTCAAGGTTATCAAGCTGGATCGCAAGCGCAATAACGTCGTGATGTCCCGCCGTGCCGTGCTCGAAGCTACCGCTGACAAAGATCGCGAAAAGCTGCTTGAAAACCTCAAGGAAGGCACCACCGTCAAGGGTATCGTCAAGAACATCACCGATTACGGTGCATTCGTTGACCTCGGCGGCATCGATGGCCTGCTGCACATCACCGACCTGGCTTGGCGCCGTGTCCGTCACCCGAGCGAAGTGCTCAATGTCGGTGACGAAGTTACCGCCAAGATCCTCAAGTTCGATGCCGAGAAGAACCGCGTCTCCCTGGGCATGAAGCAATTGGGCGATGATCCGTGGGTTGGTATTGCCCGCCGTTACCCGGCCGGTACCCGCCTGTTCGGCAAGGTCACCAACCTGACCGACTACGGTTCATTCGTTGAAATCGAACAAGGCATCGAAGGTCTGGTTCACGTTTCCGAAATGGACTGGACCAACAAGAACGTTCATCCGTCCAAAGTTGTTTCCTTGGGTGACGAAGTTGAAGTCATGATCCTCGAGATCGACGAAGAACGTCGCCGCATCTCCCTGGGTATGAAGCAGTGCCAAGCCAATCCTTGGGACGACTTCGCGATGAACCACAAGAAGGGTGACAAGGTTAAGGGCGCCATCAAGTCGATTACCGACTTCGGCATCTTTATCGGCCTGCCTGGTGGTATCGATGGTCTGGTTCACCTCTCCGACCTGTCCTGGAGCGCCACCGGCGAAGAGGCCATCCGCAACTTCAAGAAGGGTGACGAAGTTGAAGCTCTGGTCCTCGCCATTGACGTCGAGAAAGAGCGTATCTCCCTCGGTATCAAGCAGATGGAAGGTGATCCGTACACCAACTTCATTGCGACCCACGAGAAGAACAGCATCGTCCGCGCTACCGTCAAGACTGTTGATGCCAAGGGTGCCGTGCTGACGCTGGATGGTGAGAACGAAGGTTATCTGCGCGCTTCAGAGTTTTCGCGTGATCGTATCGACGACCTGTCGCAACACCTGAAGGTCGGTGATGTGGTTGAGGCGATGATCATCAACGTGGATCGCAAGACCCGTGGTATCAACCTGTCCATCAAGGCCAAGGACAGTGCCGAACAGCAGGAAGCCATGCAGAAGTTCTCTGCTGACTCCAACTCAGCTGCTTCCGGTACGACCAACCTGGGTGCCCTGCTCAAGGCCAAGCTCAACCAGCAAGGTTGATAGGCTTAAAGCATGACCAAATCCGAGCTCATCGCCCGGCTGGCGGAGCGGTTTCCGCAGTTGGTGGCGAAAGATGCTGATTTTGCGGTGAAGGTGATTCTCGATGCGATGTCCGAAGCCTTGGTGCGCGGCGATCGTATCGAGATCCGCGGATTCGGCAGCTTTGCGCTCAACTACCGGCCGCCTCGCACTGGCCGTAACCCCAAGTCGGGGGAGAAGGTCAGCGTACCTGCCAAATGGGTTCCCCATTTCAAGGCGGGCAAGGAACTGCGCGAAAGGGTCGATCAGTCGATCTGACGCTGCGCAGGTGCTATGTGGTAGATTCGGGGCAGTGAATTTCACTGCCCCTTTTTCTTTTTGAAGCCATGACTTTTCTGACTTGGGTCTTTCGGTTCATTATTTTCTTTTTCCTGCTCGTCTTTGCCCTGCGCAATACGCAGCCAGTAAGCCTTCGATTCATTCTCGATCATATTTGGGAGGCACCGCTGGTTATCGTTCTCCTGGTATTTTTCGCGGGTGGGGCAATTCTTGGCGTCTTGTCGGTTGTTGGCGTAATTTTTCGCCAGAGCCGTGAAATTTCGCGCCTCAAGCGTGAGGCGGCAAAATCGCAGCAACCGGCCATGCCGGAACCACCAGCCCTGACATGAACGAATTTTTTGAATATTGGCAGCTGTTACTTATCCCGATGTTTTTCTTGTTGGGCTGGGCCGCTGCTCGCGTTGACATGCGGCAAGTGGTGCATGAGTCGCGTGCCTTGCCACGCTCCTATTTTCAAGGCCTCAATTTTCTGCTTAACGAGCAGCCCGACAAGGCCATCGATTCCTTTCTCGAAGTGGCGAAAGTCGATTCCCAGACGGTCGAACTGCACTTTGCGCTCGGTAATCTTTTCCGTCGGCGCGGCGAGACCGAGCGGGCCATTCGCATGCACCAGAATCTGATTGATCGCCCTGATCTCGATGATGGCGTCCGCCTGCATGCCCTTTCCGAGTTGGGGCAGGATTATCTGAAGGCCGGCCTGCTTGATCGGGCCGAGGAAATTTTCAACAAGCTGATTGGCACAAAATTTGAAGATGAAGCCAAGCGCAGCCTGCTGGAAATTTTTCAGGCAGAGAAGGAGTGGTTGAAGGCGATTGAACTGGCCCGTGAACTGCCCGATGTTGCCTCGCAGCAGGAGGTCGCTGAGTTTTATTGCGAATTGGCAGCAAATGAAATCATGCGCTCGAAGCCGGACTCGGCTCGCACCTACCTTGAGTTGGCCATGCAGCAAAACCGCAAATGCGTACGGGCCAGTCTGTTGCAAGGCGATTTGCTGTTGCAGGAAGGCCGGCAGGAAGCTGCGATAGAAGCCTGGCAGCGTATTGAACAGCAGGATCCTGCCTACCTCGCGTTAATTGCCCAACGCCTGCTGGAGAGCTATCGCAAGCTTGAGCGTCGTGACGAAGGTATCGCTCTGCTCAGTGTTTATCTCGAGCGCTATCCTTCACTCGATCTGCTGGATGTCGTCTATCAGTTGGTGCTGGAAAGCGAGGGAACTGAAGCGGCTTACCGCCTGGTGCGGGCCGAACTCCAGCGTAACCCGACCCTGCTCGGTCTGGAAAAACTGATGAGTGCCCGTCTGCCATTAGTGACGCCGGAAGTCAGGCCGGATGTCGAGCTGGCCAAGACGATCATCCAGGGCTATACCAAGCGACTGTCACGCTATCGGTGCGATAATTGTGGCTTTAAGGCACGCCAGTTTTATTGGCGCTGTCCGGCGTGTGGCGGTTGGGAGACATATCCGCCGCGTCGCAGCGAAGAATTCGATCAAACCTTGTAGGATACTCTTATGAAAATCACCGTTGTCGGCACCGGCTATGTCGGTCTGGTAAGTGGCACCTGTCTGGCTGAAGTGGGCAATGACGTTCTCTGTCTGGACGTCGACCCGGCAAAAATCCGCATTCTCGAAGAGGGTGGTATCCCGATCTACGAACCGGGCCTGCAGGAAATGGTTCGGCGCAACGTTGCGGCCGGCCGATTGCACTTCACCACCGAT
>CAYWNX010000263.1:0-4111 GCA_964459735.1 uncultured Dechloromonas sp.
GCAATACCCGGTCGTCCTCAATTATGACGACCTGCGCAGTGAAATCGATAAGGCTTTTTTAGCGGCTAGTCGCTAGTCGTTAGCGGTTAGCAAAACCAGCTCTAGCCACTAACCACCCGATACTAATAACTAAAAATGTCCAGCGACCGTTTCTACACGCTCTCCGCCTCCTGCCCGGATCAGGTCGGGATCATCGCCAAGGTGTCCGGCTTCATTGCCGGTCACGGTGGCTGGATTCTTGAATCGAATTTCCATTCCGACGCGCTGACTGGTCGCTATTTCATGCGCCTTGAGATCAAGGCCAACTCACTGCCTTTCCTGCTGGCCGAGTTGCGTGAGCGCTTCCGCAACGAAGTCGGCGAGCCGTTACGGATGACCTGGCAGATCAACGATAGCGCCGTCAAAAAACGCGTTGTCGTGCTGGTTTCCAAGCAGGAGCACTGCCTGTACGACCTCTTGGCACGCTGGCAGGCCAGGGAACTCGATATCGAAATTCCCTGCGTCATCTCCAATCACGACACCTTCCGCGGTTTTGTCGAATGGCATGGCATCCCCTTCCATCACGTGCCGGTCGGCAGCGACAACAAGCCGGCCGCCTTTGCCGATATCCAGCGCATTTTCGAGGATGTGCGCGGCGACACTATGGTGCTCGCCCGCTACATGCAGATCCTGGCACCCGAGTTGTGCGATGCGCTATCCGGCCGCATCATCAACATCCACCACTCCTTCCTGCCCAGCTTCGCCGGCGCCAAACCCTATCATCAGGCCCACGTGCGTGGCGTCAAGCTGATCGGCGCCACCTGCCATTACGTTACCAGCGAACTCGACGCCGGTCCGATCATCGAGCAGGACGTCATCCGTATCGACCATTCCGATTCACCGGAAGATATGGTGCGCTACGGCAAGGACATCGAGAAAACCGTACTCGCCCGCGGCCTGCGCTACCACCTGGAAGACCGGGTGCTGGTTCACGGCAACAAAACCGTCGTTTTCCGCTAAGGCCAAACCATGTTGATCGAACGCGAAAAGTCCCTGTTGCTGATTGTCGACGTTCAGGAAAAACTGGCTCCCGCCATTTTTGAGGGTGAAGCTGCCATCCGGAATAACGTGCGGCTGCTTACCGGCGCACGCCAGCTCGGCATTCCAAGCTTCATCTCCGAACAATATGTGCGCGGCCTTGGGCCAAGCGTCCCCGAAATCCGCAATGCTGCGGTCGACGCCAAATTTTTCCAAAAAACGCATTTCTCCTGCGCCGCCGAAGCCGGCGTCATTGAAATGCTGCATGCTTCAGGCCGCCAGCAGATATTGCTGACCGGCATGGAAGCCCACGTCTGCGTACTGCAAACAGCCCTTGGTCTGCTTGCAGCAGGTTTCGACGTTTTCCTGATTGCCGATGCCGTTTCGTCCCGCACGCCGGCCAACCGGAGCGCCGCAATCGAACGCTTGCGAAGCTGCGGTGTACATATCGTGACGACCGAAATGGTCCTTTTCGAGTGGCTGCATCAGGCAGGCACCGAGGAGTTTCGGGCGATGCTCCCACTGATCAAATAAAGCCGACAACTGGCACAATCAGCTGTCGAGCGCCTTGATCAGCTCAAACAGGCGTTGGTAGAAATCGGGCGCAGTCACCGTCTCCTCGCCAACTTTCACCAGCGTGTCCTTATCGATCGCCCAAGGCACCGAGACGGAGCCGATTGCGGCAACACTGACTCCGGCACTGCTCCCTTTCGACTTCATCTCATACTGGGTTTCCAGTCCGTTCGCATAGATAACGGTGCCCAGACTGCTCGGCAGGCACACCAGCGTGATGGTCAGCCGGGTTGCCTCATCCGGTTGGGGCCGGAAGAACTTTTCACCGCGAATGCTTCGCGGCTTGGCGTCATCAACCTGATAACCCTGGCTCAACAGGGCGCGCTTGGCAATTTCACAGGCGGCATCGGGCTCCCGGCTGCTGTAATACTGATACGGCGTTTCACTTGGAAAAGTCTCGGTTTGATAGGCACGCGTCGCTTGGCTTGAAGCGCAAGCACCCAGCATCAAACCGCCAAAAGCAGCAAATGCGATCAAGCAGCAACGGAACAAGATAGGTCTTTGTCGGGCGTTCATTGGCGCTTATTTTAAGCAGTTCAGCCGTGCACCTGCTAACAAATCCAGCACCAAAAAAATGGGCACCCGCAGGTGCCCAAAGGGAGAGAGACAAAGATTTGTTGCTTAGTGGTGGTAGGCGCTTTCGCCGTGGGAGGTGAGGTCAAGACCTTCACGCTCTTCTTCTTCCGGCACCCGCAGACCAATGACGATATCGACCAGCTTGAAGGCGACAATGGAGACCACGCCAAGCCAGACAAACACGGAGCCGACACCCCAGAGCTGGCTGATCACCTGTGCGGTCATATCGAAATCCCCGACCTTGTTGGCCACGTAGTCATAGACACCCGTGCCGCCCAGAGCCGGATCAACGAAGACACCGGTCAGGATGGCGCCGAGGATGCCGCCGATACCATGGATGCCGAAGACGTCGAGCGAATCATCCGCCCCGAGCATCTTCTTCAGGCCATTGACACCCCACAGACAGACGATGCCAGCCAGCAGGCCGATGATGATGCCACCCATGACGCCGACGAAGCCGGCTGCCGGGGTGATCGCCACCAGACCGGCAACGGCGCCGGAAGCAGCACCCAGCATGGAAGGCTTACCCTTCAGGATCCATTCGGCAAACATCCAGGACAGTGCGGCGCAAGCCGTCGCCACCCAGGTATTGACCATGGCCAGAGCCGCACCGCCGGAGGCTTCGAGGGCAGAGCCGGCGTTGAAACCGAACCAACCGAACCACAGCAGGGAAGCACCGATCATCGTGAAAGTCAGGGAGTGCGGAGCCATCGAAACATTGCCCAGACCGGTACGCTTGCCAATCATGTAGGCACCCACCAGACCGGCGATTGCGGCATTGATATGCACGACGGTACCGCCGGCAAAGTCGAGCGCGCCCTTCTGGAACAGGAAGCCGGCCGTTGCGCCAGCAGCTTCGCCGGCAGCCGCATCGATGTAGGCATCCGGACCCGCCCAGTACCAGACCATATGGGCCATCGGAATGTAGGACAGCGTGAACCAGATGACCATGAAGACCAGGATGGCGGCAAACTTGGCACGTTCAGCGAAGGCACCGACGATCAGGCCGCAGGTAATCGCCGCAAAGGCACCTTGGAAGACCACGAAGGCCAGCTCGGGAATGACCACGCCCTTGGAGAAGGTGGCGCCGACCGATTCCGGTGTGATGCCTTTCAGAAAGAGCTTGTCGAGCGTGCCGAAGAAGGCGTTGCCCTCGGTGAACGCGGCCGAGTAGCCATAGACCACCCAAAGCACGGTAATCAGCGAGAAGATCACGAAAACCTGCATCAGCACCGACAGCATATTCTTGGTGCGTACCAAGCCACCGTAGAATAGCGCCAAGCCGGGGATGGACATCAGGATGACCAAGGCGGCACAGACCAGAACCCAGGCGGTATCACCCTTGTTGGGAACAAGCGCGGGTGCGGCAGCCGGGGCTGCCGCTTCAACCGCTGCCGGAGCAGCGGTTGCAACCTGAGCCGTGGCCGCTTCTGGTGTCGCAACTTTCTCTTCAGCCCAGGCCGGGGCGCCGAAACCGACGGCACCAACCAGTGCTAGCAATGCAAATAGGCGTTTCATGGTTCGCTCCTTAGAGGGCATCAGTACCGGTTTCACCGGTCCGGATACGAACAACTTGTTCGAGATCGAAGACAAAAACCTTGCCGTCACCAATCTTGCCGGTGCTAGCGGACTTTTCGATGGCTTCGATGATCTGGTCGATTTGATCGGATCTGACGGCTGCCTCGATTTTCACCTTGGGCAGAAAATCGACGACATATTCAGCGCCCCGATACAGCTCGGTATGCCCTTTTTGCCGGCCGAAACCCTTCACTTCTGTGACCGTGATGCCTTGCACGCCGATGGCAGACAACGCTTCACGCACTTCGTCAAGCTTGAACGGCTTGATGATGGCGGTAACGAATTTCATGATGAGTGGTTCTCCATAGGATTAAGTTTTTATTCCCCCGCCAGCACCGGCCGGTATACCGGCTGGGGACTGTTGAAA
>CAYWNX010000264.1:0-4111 GCA_964459735.1 uncultured Dechloromonas sp.
GTGTCTCTTCCGATCTCATGCTCATCTCAACGCCCAAACGCCGCCGAAATTTTGCCGTGGAACCTCGCCAAACAAAGCAACTCTGACCAGTACCGCGAATTGACCAGGAGGGGTTTGAGATGAACAGTTGCGATATCGCCAATAAACGTTGCCAACCCTGCGAGGGTGGCGTTCCGCCACTGGATGCAGCGAGCAGCCTTGCCCTGTTGGAAAAGTTACCGGGCTGGGTTTTACAGGAGAAGAAGCTGGAGAAAAGCTTTGCCTTCAAGAATTATTACGAAACCATGGCCTTCGTGAATGCACTGGCCTGGATTTCACACCGCGAGGATCATCACCCGGATCTCAGTGTTGGCTATAACAAGTGCCACGTCAGCTATTGGACGCATGCCATCGGTGGCCTGTCGGAAAATGATTTTATCTGCGCCGCGAAAATCGAGCGCCTGCTGGAAATTTGAACGAATTCAGGGTTGACCGGCGCCGGCGACCGCCCGCCGCAGACGGTCAGCCACGGCGGCCCAGTCGGGGCTGCCGGGTAAGGATTCGACGGCAATCAGACTGACCCCGGCGTGATCCATGTCACGCAGCGCTGCATACAAATTATGGGCATAGCCAGTCGGGTCGGCCGGCAGCATGCGCCAGACGTGCGGCATCCCGGCTTGCGGCGGCTGGTTGTGGCTGATGACGCCGCAGGTATCGCCCTTGTGGCGCTGGGCGTTGATGAAATCGAGCAGGCGTTCGCTGCTGATCAGGCGCATCGGCGTTTGCGGCGCGTAATGGGCGGCGAGCGAACCGGAGACACGCGGCGCGCCGTCGGCGGTTTCGATCAGCGGCCGGCAACCGAGTACGGCTTCGAGATGGGCCGGCGCGATATGCCCCGGGCGCAGGACTACCGGCTCGCCCCGCGAGCAATCGACGATGGTCGATTCGATGCCGACGGCGCAGGGGCCGCCATCGAGAATCAGCGGCACGCGATCGCCGAGCTCTTCCAGGACATGAGCAGCGGTGGTTGGACTGATGCGGCCGAAGCGGTTGGCCGAGGGCGCGGCAATGCCGCCCTGACCGGAAACGCCGCCACCGCTGGCGGCGAAGCGGCGCAACAAGGCGAGCGCCACCGGGTGGCCGGGCACGCGCAGGCCAACCGTATCCTGCCCGCCGGTGACGGCATCCGGCACCCAGGCCTGCTTTTTCAGAATCAGGGTCAGCGGGCCGGGCCAGAAGGTTTCCATCAATTCCCAGGCCAGCGCCGGAATTTGCTCGGCCCAGCGGTCGACCGCATCATGGCCACAAACATGAACAATCAGCGGGTGATCGGCCGGGCGGCCCTTGGCGGCGAAGATTTTGGCAACGGCTGCCGGATTGGCGGCGTCCGCCCCCAGGCCGTAGACCGTTTCGGTCGGAAAGGCGACCAGTTCGCCGGCCCGCAGCAGTTCGACGGCGCGGGCGTAATCAGTTTCAGCCGGAATCATTCGTCCTGGATGCCGATGGCGGTGCGGGCAGCGAGCGCAGCTTCCAGCACATTGGCCGCATCGCTGCCGATCACCGTGAAATGCCCCATCTTGCGCCCGGGACGGGCGTGATGCTTGCCGTAAAGGTGCAATTTCAGGCTACGGAAGGCGTGGAGTTTTGCCCAGTCGGGTTCGCGATAATGCTCAATGTTTTCGCCTGGCTCGAACCACAGATCACCCAACAGGTTGACCATGACCGCCGCCGAATGGGTGCGCGACTCACCGAGCGGCAGACCGCATAGGGCACGCACCTGTTGTTCGAACTGGTTGGTGACGCAGGCATCGATGGTGTAGTGGCCGCTGTTATGCGGGCGTGGCGCCATTTCATTGACGATCAGCTGACCGCCACTGACGAAGAATTCAACGCCCATGATGCCGACGTAGCCGAGACTTTCAGCAATGCGCGTGGCCACTGTTTCGGCGTCGCCGCTCAGACCACCGGCGGCTTGTGCCGGGACGATGGAGACATCGAGGATTCCGTTGGTGTGCCGGTTCTCGCCAGCCGGGGAGCATGCCACCTGGCCGCTCTGCTCACGCGCCAGTACCACTGAAATTTCGTAATCCAGCTGCAGGCGCTGTTCCAGCACGCAGGGTTCGCCCTTGAAACGGCCGAAGGCAATAATTGCCTCTTCGCGGCTGTTGACCGTCGCTTGCCCTTTGCCGTCGTAGCCAAAACGGGCGATTTTCAGGATGGCCGGGAAGAGCGAGTCGGCGGCAGCCTTGATGTCGTCTTCGCTGCGGATGACGGCGAACGGGCCGTGCGGCAAGCCGTTGTCACGCAGGAATGATTTTTCGGCAATACGGTTCTGGCAGACCGCAACCGCGGCAGCCGAGGGACGCACCGGGACGAATTTGGCGAGATAGTCCAGCGTCGCGGCCGGGACGTTTTCGAATTCGGTGGTGATTGCGGCACAGCCGGCGGCAAATTCGTCGAGGCCGGCGTAATCGTCATAGCCGATGCAGAAATGGCGCTCGGCGATTTGGCCGGCCGGGCTGTTTTTATCGGGGTCGAGCACCCAGACCTGATAGCCCATTTCGTGTGCGGCAGCGACGAAGAAGCGGCCCAACTGGCCACCGCCAAGCATACCCAGCGTCGCGGGCGGCAAAATCATTGCAGCGGACATCGCGCTCACACTTCAGGAAGTTTCATGGCCAGGACTTTTTCCGCCTGGACCTGACGGAATGCCGACAATCTGGCATTGAGTTCGGCATCTTCATTGGCCAGCATGGCGACCGCAAACAACGCGGCATTGGCGGCGCCGGCTTCACCGATGGCGAAGGTGGCGACCGGAATGCCTTTCGGCATTTGCACGATGGAAAGCAGCGAATCCTGACCGGACAAGGCTTTCGATTGCACCGGCACGCCCAGCACCGGGACGATGGTCTTGGCGGCCAGCATGCCCGGCAAGTGTGCCGCGCCGCCGGCCCCGGCGATGATCGCCTTGAGGCCGCGTTCGCCAGCCATGGCGGCATAGTCAAAAAGCAGGTCGGGTGTGCGGTGGGCAGAAACGACACGGGCCTCGAAAGGCACGCCGAAATCCTTGAGGATGACGGCGGCGGCCTGCATGGTCGGCCAGTCGGAATCGGAGCCCATGACCAGGCCGACGAGCGGATGTTTAGTCGTGCTCATAGCGCGGCCTTTCGTTCGGCGGCTTCGATGGTGTTGGCGAGCAACATGGTAATGGTCATCGGCCCGACGCCACCCGGTACCGGGGTAATCTGCCCGGCGACTTCGCGGCAGCCATCAAAATCGACATCGCCGCACAGCTTGCCATCGGGCAAACGGTTGATGCCGACATCGATGACGACGGCGCCTGGCTTGACCATATCGGCCGTGACGAAACGCGGCTTACCAACGGCGGCGACCAGAATGTCGGCGCGGCGGGTATGGCTGATCAAATCCCTGGTGCGCGAGTTGCAGACGGTGACCGTGGCACCGGCATTGATCAGCAGCAGCGCCATCGGCTTGCCGACAATATTGGAGCGACCGATGACGACGGCTTCCTTGCCGCTCAGATCGACATTGCCCTTTTCGAACATCTTCATCACGCCGTAAGGCGTGCAGGGGATGAAACGCGGATTGCCCTGCGCCAGCGCGCCGACGTTTTCAGCGTGGAAGCCATCGACATCCTTATCGACGGCAATCGCTTCGAGCACGGCTTCTTCATTGAAGTGTTTAGGCAGCGGCAGCTGCACCAGAATGCCGTGGATATTGGGATCGGCATTCAGCTCGGCAATCTTTTTCAACACAATTTCCGGGTCGACCGCAGCATCGTAAGTAATTTTCTCGGAATGCATGCCAATGGCCAGACAACCATTGACCTTGTTGCGGACATAGACCTCCGAAGCCGGGTCTGCACCAACCAGAATCACCACCAGACCCGGGCGCTGCCCCTTGGCCGTCAGCGCCTCAACCCGCGCCTTGAAGCTCTGGCGCAGCTCTTCAGCCAGCGCCTTGCCATCGATAATTTGTGCCGTCATCGTCGCATCCAACAAAAATGAAAAGGGGAAAGGCGGCTGCCTTTCCCTTTGATTTGACCCGGATTTTATCAGACTACACCGCAGGGAATGGTGCCTGACCGATCGCCAGCGTCCGGCCGACCCAT
>CAYWNX010000265.1:0-4084 GCA_964459735.1 uncultured Dechloromonas sp.
CCACAACGTGCCGCTACGCCAGATTCGCAGTGCGTTTTTCCACGGTCTGGGCCATCTCCAGCCATTCGATGTTTCCAGAAAGCGATCAGCCGAACGACAGTGATATATCTAAAAGCGACCAGACAGTCTCTGCGTGCAGGTCGGTCGATGTGGTTGCAGTCACGTCCAGAACGAAAGAGTGATCGATCTTTAAGTGATTCAGCGGCAAGCGCGTAAGGTATGAGAGTGGAGAAAAACCGGTACCGATGTTGTCGAGTGCAAAGCTGTGTCTGGATAACCCGCATCAGTATAGCGGCACCCATATCGACAAGATCGTGATTGACCCCGGCCCGCAAGCGGCAAGGGTGCCGCTGGCGGGCAATTTGCCCGACGTGAGCGCCGATTTTGCCCGCCCCCTCGCTAGGCACTTCCGTCCCGGGGTCAGATCCTTAGAATCCGGAATAACAGCACGCAACCCCATTCAACATCCCGGAGAAAACGTATGACATGTTCCAACCGCCGCCATTTTTTCCTGGCATTTGCCGCTTTGCTGCTCGTCTTTCTTTCCCCGGTGCAGGCCGATGAGCAGATGGACACCATTCGCAAGCGTGGACGGCTGCAAGTCGCCGTCTACAACAATTTCCCCCCTTATTCCGATGCGGGGAAAGGCATTGACGTCGAACTCGGTCAGGCCCTGGCCGCCAAACTCGGGCTCCAGGCCGAGATCATCGGCTTCATGGCGGGCGAAGAGATGGGCGACGACCTGCGCAACATGGTCTGGAAAGGCCACTACCTGCGGGGCAATCCGGCCGACGTGATGATGCGCATACCGGTCGATGCTGAATTCGCCAAGGCCAACGACAAGGTACGTATTTTCGCCCCCTATCATCACGAAGTGATGGGCATGGCGCGGATCGCCAAGCGCATTCCCACGCCCAGCGGTTCGGCTGCCGTCGCGCTCGAAGTGTTCACACGCGAGAAAATAGGCGCCGAAGGCGACACGCTGGCCTCCTCCTTTCTCGGGAGCGTGCTGCATGGCAGGCTACGCTCGAATGTCGTGCACTTTCGGTCCATCCGAGAGGCCGCTAAGGCACTCGGCGAAGACAGCATTTCGGCCATCATGGCGCCGCTCGGCGAACTCGAGGGCACCCTCGCCGGCGACACCCGCTTTGCCATCGGCGAGGCGAAGCTCAGTGAGCTGAGCCCGAAGAGCTGGCTTGTCGGCATGGCCGTCAAGGCCGAGGCGGATGAACTCGCCGCCGCATTGTCCGAGGCTCTTTCGGAATTGCAGAAGGATGGCACGGTGGCCGCAATTTTCGAGCGTCACGGGGTGACCTTGCACACACGCTGACACCGTCCGCTCGGCAGGCACGCGACGAATGGCTGCAAGACTCCTGTTCCAGCCGTTCCGAGAATTAACAATACCTGGGCTGAAAAAATGCGTTTATATAAACATCTGTTATTGATGGTTGCCACCATCGTTCTCACGCCTGTTTTTGCAGGCGATATCGACTGGCCAACTTATGGTCTGGATCACAGCAACCGGAGATATTCCGGGATTGACCAGATAAATACCAGGAACGTCAACAAGCTGGTCAAAGCATGGGCTTATCAAAGCGGCATCAAGGCGACATTTCAGGCGACACCTATCATGGTTGATCGCACCATATTCTTGTCCTTGCCATTCAATCATGTCGTTGCGCTGGATGCCGTCTCAGGAAAAGAGTTATGGCGCTATAACCATCAGCGTAAAAAGGATTATCCAATGTGCTGCGGTCCTGCGAATCGTGGCGTGGCTGTCGCCGATGGCAAGGTCTTCATTGGAAGCGTGGATGCTCGCCTGATTGCGCTGGACGCGAAATCCGGAAATGTTCTATGGGATATAGAAGTGGCAGATGGCGCCAGTGCGAAGAGTGAATCCATTGCTTCGCTAAAGGACTCGGACCCGCTCAAAAAGGCCAGCATAGCAGGGCAATCCGGTGTCGGGATCGCCATGGCTCCAGTGGTTTATCAGGGTAAGGTACTAATTGGGGTGACCGGCGTTGGTTATGGCCTGCATCTGGATTCCGACAGGGATGGAGCGCCGCTTGGCACCGTCGTCGGATTTGCCGGAAATTATGGCAGAACCGGGTTCCTGGCGGCGTTCGATGTGAATACCGGGAGGCGCGTTTGGCAGTTTGACACTGTCGCCTCAACCCAATGGGAAGGTGAATTCAGACAAACGACACCCGATGGCATACCTCTTCATCGGGACATTGAGAAGGAACGGGCAGATTTGTCGAAGTATCCCGAGGCCGCCAAATATGGCGGTGGCTCGGCGTGGTCCACCCCGGCGATCGATGCCAAAAATGGTTTGTTGTACTTCGGTACCGGCAACCCATCCCCCCAGATGGATGGGACTTCACGACCTGGAGATACCCTATATACGGTCTCCTTGGTGTGCTTGGATGTCAACACCGGAAAAATTCGCTGGCATTACCAGCAGGTTCCGCACGACCAGTGGGGCTATGACGTGGCAAGCCCGGCAGTCCTGTTCGATTACCCACATAAAGGGCAACTGGTGCCTGCCGTAGGTCAGGCCGCGAAGATCGGTTGGTACTTTATCCATAATCGCCTGACCGGCGAGTTGCTGCGCAAATCAGACGAATTCGTGGCTCACCAAAATACCTTTACCAACCCAACTCCGGAAGGTCAGGTGATCTTGCCTGGTGTGCTTGGGGGGATCAATTGGTCGCCGACCTCCGTGGACGAGAAAAAACTGGTTGCGTATGTGCCGGCGATCCACTGGCCGGTCAAATACACCAAGAAGATCATTCCCGCCTCGCCAAGCAAGCCTGCCGTGGAATACACGACACTTGAACCTCTGATGGATGTCCCGCGCTGGGGCGTGTTGTCGGCGATTGATCTGGCATCGGGGAAGGTCAAATGGCAACGCAAGACGGAGCAGCCATTGGTGGGCGGCTTGTTGGCGACGGAGGGCAATCTCGTCTTTATGGGCGAGGGCGGGGGGCATTTCAAAGCTTATGACGCCACGACTGGCCAAGTGTTGTGGAGCGATCAATTGGACGCCGGGGTAAATGCTCCTCCGATTACCTATCAGATCGATGGTGTTCAGTATGTGGCGGTCGCTGCCGGCGGCAATCAGATTTTTGGATACAAAGCCGGAGATACGTTCCAGGTCTATAAGCTGAACAACTTAGGTGCATGGACGAATCGGAGTGATCGCGATGGAAATGAAATCGATCGGAATGCCCAATAAACTAATCTGCGCCGCGCTGCTTGTCCTGGGCGTCGCCGCCGCTGCCCAGGCCCAGACGGCAGGGGTGGCTTATATCTCGAACCAGAATGGCGGCATCGGCGTCCTTGATCTGGCGACACTCGAACTGACCGGTTCATTCGATGTCGGGGCCAAGGGGCCGCGCGGCATCGGCGTCACGGCCGACGGTAAGTATCTGGTCACCGCCAACAAGGACGATGCCAACGTTTCAATCATCGACCTGGCGACGCGCAAGGTCGTCAAACAGGTCAAGATCGGCAAAAATCCGGAGTTTGTGCGCGTCCTTGGCGACAAGGCTTTTGTCACTTACGAACCCAGTTCCAAGGGCGGCCCGCCACCCAAACCCGGCGCCGTCGTGGTCGAGGAGGACGATGATGATCACAATGTCCCGGCCCGGATCGCCATTGTCGAGATCAGGAAAGGCAAGCTGCTCAAGGAAATCACCAGCGGCCCGGAGACGGAAGGCATCGAGTTCATGCCGGACGGCAAGCGGATGATTGTCACCAACGAGGCCGACAACACCATTACCTTGCATGACATACGCAGCAGCAAACTGCTCAAAACCGTTCCCACCAGCCAGTACGGCGATCGGCCGCGCGGCATCAAGGTGTCGCCGGACGGCAAGCGCTATGTTGCGACGCTGGAATTCGGCAACAAGTTCCTCGTTCTCGATGACAAGCTCGAGCCCATCAAGGCTGTGGAAACCGGCAAGACGCCCTACGGTATTGCCTTTGATCGGACGGGACAGCGTATTTTTGTCGCCGCCTCGCGGGCGAATATGCTGCAGGTTTTTGATGCCACTTCCCTTGAGAAAATCAAGGACATCCC
>CAYWNX010000266.1:0-4075 GCA_964459735.1 uncultured Dechloromonas sp.
CGATGTCTTGCCGCGTTGGTAGAACGACCTTGCCGCCTTGGTCGGTGAGCAGGCGAATCAGGCCGATGACCCGATCGATTGCCTGCCCGCCGCGTAGTGAGACGACATCAGCCGCTCGCCGTTGGGCAACAGCCAGTGATTCGAGCAGCGATTCGCCGGCCGCGGCAGTCTCACCTTCCGGCCAGGGCGTGAGTTCGCAGTGGGTGAGTGCAGCGGCGGAGAAGGCGTAAGTACCGAAGAGCAAGGTTTCACAGCCGAGGATATCGCCGGCAATAGCCAGGCTGGCAAAAGTCGGTTCACCTGCTGGGTTCAGTGTATCAAGCCGGACGACACCATCCTGCACACGCCAGGCAAGGCCTTCGCTACTTGCGTGATAAAGCGTCTCGCCCGCGCCAAAATTGCGTGCATGCCGCGCTTCCGGCGAGTTGCTGTGGCCTCTTGGGAGGATTTCTTGTTGCTTGCGGTCAACCGTGAAAAACCAGCTCATTTCAAACCTCGCTGGAAAAAAATGCAAAAAGCCCTGGGGCTGTCTTGGCTAAAAAGATGAGGGATTCGACCAGAGCTTCAGATCGTAATCCGGCTTCAGAACTTGACCGTTACCCCGAGGTAGGCTGAACGCCCCATACCTGACACATTGCGGCCCCATGTCTGGTTGCTGCGATCACCGACATAGGCGCCACCCAGCGGCAAATCGTAGTTTTTGTCCAGCAGGTTTTCGATCCCGGCATCCAGCCGCGCGTACTTCCAGTCGTAGCTGGTGCGCAGGTTGAGCAAACTGTAGCCGGCGGTCTTTGTCTCATTTCGGGGTGCTTGGACATCATCCTTGGCGGAAACCAGCTGAAACTCCAGCGAGTTGGACCATTGGCTTAGTTGGTGGTCCAGTGCGAACTTCGCGTTGATCGGCATCATGTGATACAGGTTGTCGCCGGTATCCTGATTTTTGCCACGAACATAGCCGAGCACGCCACGGCCGGCCAGCTTGCCAAAACTGCCCTTAGCCAGCGGGGCTTTGCCCGAGATATCGATGCCGTAGATCTTCGCATCATGATTGGCGAACTGAAGGAAAACGTAGTCGTTTGTCTTGGTCTTGTTGGCCGGGGTACAACTGCCACCCAAGCTGCTTGCGCAGCGATCAACATCGATGTAATCGTCGACGTAGGTGTAGTAGGGCGTGATATTGATTGACCACTCGTTCTTGCCGGCATCATGCCAACCGGCTGTTGTCGAGAGCGTATGTGCCACTTCCGGCTTCAGGTCGATGTCGCCGACATAACCGTTGGCATCGCCAAACCAGCCATTCATCCGCATGGCCATGCCGCCGGTACCCCAGGTGTAACGCTCGTACAGATTGGGCGAGCGCGTCTTGCGGGCATAACCAGCTTCAATGGTAGTGTTTTGGTCAGGGGTGTAACGGCCGAGCGCGGTCAGATCAAAATTGTTGTCAGTCTGCTCATGGTTTCTGGCATTGAAAGCCGTCGCTGCTGTGACGTCAGGATTGGCCATCCCCATGCCGCCCATGCCACCCATCGGAATCGGATTGCGCCAGTCATAAGGGCGCACATCGCCGGTGTCGGTGGTTACTCGATCGTAACGAGCGCCAATCAGGCTGGACCATTGTTCGTTCCACTTTGCTTCCCACTCGGCAAAGGCACCCAGACGATCACGCTGGCCATCCTTGATATTGTCGAAAGTGTCGGGGCCCATCATCATGCTGCCGGCCACCGGGGGCCACCAGTCATTCAGCTTGAAGCGCTGCAATTCAGTACCAAGGCGCAAGGTGTCGCGTTGCGAAAGGTAAATGTCTCCCTTGAGCCGGAGGCCCATGTTCTTGCCATCGGTATTCATTGGCATGCTGCCGGGCAGTTTGTCCTCAAGGAAGTTCATTTCGTGCTCGGTGTGCTCGTAATACGCTCTCGCTTCCAGCTTGCCCCAGCCAAACAAGCCTTCGTAGCGGATGTTGCCGAAAACAGCGTCGTTGTTGACCATGTCCATCAGGGCATTCGGATAGCCCTGATAAGGAATGTGCTGCTTGCCGACATTGAGCACCACCAGTTGATCGTTGCCACGCGCAGCCAGAGACAAGGCGTGATTCTGTGTTTCGTACTGGCTGGATTTCACCTCGGAGCCGTCACCAGCCTTGTAATTATTGCTGCGGGCAGTCGCCCCGGTATATGAAATGCTCAGGTTCTCATTGGCCAGCGAGGCTGAGGCGCTGACGCCAGAGGCATTGCCGTTACTGCGGTAGTAGGTGGAAAGATTACCGTGGGCAGCAGGGGCTTCACCTGCTTTGGCGAATAACGGCTCCTTGGAATTGATGATGATGGTGCCGGCGATGCTGTCGCCGCCAAGGTTGACCGGGGTAATCCCCGCCATGACGGTGACGCGACCGACATTTGCCGGATCAATGTAGGAGAGCGGTGGATTCATGTGGTTGCCGCAAGCCGATGTGAGGTCCATGCCATCAATCTGGATACGGATACGGTCATCATTCAGGCCGCGAATGACCGGCAGGCTCGAAACGCCACCCGATCCGTAGAAACTGACACCAGGGACATCACTCAGAAGCTGTGCCGTATCGCTGACATAAGTGCGCCGGGAGGCAATTTCGGCGGCATTCAAGGCTCCGGAACTGGCGGGCAGCGGCGTTTCACGCTGAGCGGTGACATTGACCG
The DNA here is from genome assembly GCA_964459735.1 of uncultured Dechloromonas sp. Classification (GTDB taxonomy): domain Bacteria; phylum Pseudomonadota; class Gammaproteobacteria; order Burkholderiales; family Rhodocyclaceae; genus Azonexus. The sequence continues at coordinate 2,673 of CAYWNX010000266.1, forward strand.
CATCCATCATCTGAGGGTTGGCCTGGGCAAATGCTGCCCCGGAAAAAGTGACGGCCATTGCGGCCACCAGCGGATGAATACGATACCCCATGAAACTCTCCCGTTTTGTTGTATTTAAGCGGGGGCTAATTTTCCTGGGGTTTGGGTGTGTTGGGAATGTGGCAAATTGCCGCATTCCACTCAGCTATCTTCAGTGTTTCTCGCTATTTCTGCGCGTTTTTCGGCGTTGACCGGAGCAGTTCTCTGTTCAGGCGTTCAATTTTTCCAGCGCTTCACGCAGTTTGCCCGGTTCTTCCAGACGCAACATACGGCGCACGTTGGGGGCCATTTCCTCGACGTTGGCCTTCAGCACACGATTTTTTACCTTCAATATCTGCGACGGGTGCATCGAGAAAATACGCAGCCCCATGCCGAGGAAAAGGCGGGTCAACTTCGGGTCGCCCGCCATTTCACCGCAGACCGAAACCGGAATGCCGACCTTTTCGGCGCTGGCCATGGTGTGGGCGAGCAGCATCAGGACGGCAGGGTGGAGCGGATCGTAAAGCGAGGCGACCTGCTCGTCGGAGCGGTCGATCGCCAGCGTGTATTGGATCAGGTCGTTGGTGCCGATCGAGAGAAAATTGAGGCGGCGCAGGAAGAGGCCGATGGCCAGCGCTGCCGCCGGGATTTCGATCATGCCGCCGACCTGGATGTTTTCATCGAAGGGGATTTTTTCGCCGCGCAGGCTGGACTTGGCCAGTTCGAGCGCGGCCAGCGTCTGATCGATCTCGTGGGCGTGCGCCAGCATCGGGAAGAGCAGCTTGATCGGGCCGTGTTTCGAGGCGCGCAGGATGGCCCGTAACTGGATCTGGAAAGTGTGCGGTTCGGCCAGCGACAGGCGGATGGCACGGCGGCCGAGCGCCGGATTGGTCTTCACCCGGTCGCCGAGGCTGGCGTCCGGGTGGATGTCCTTGTCGTTGCCAAGATCGAAGGTGCGGATGGTGACCGGCCGGCCGGCCATGCCCTTGACGACCTTCTTGTAAGCTTCGTACTGCTCCTTCTCGTCGGGCATGTCGCCACGATCAAGGAAAAGGAATTCGGTGCGGAACAGGCCAATGCCCTCCGCCCCCGCCTCGAGTGCTTCCGGTACGTCACCGGGCAGCTCGATATTGGCAAACAGTTGCACCTCGACGCCATCAATCGTCTGCGACTTGGCGGTTTTCAGGCGCTTGAGTTTGGACTCCTCCAGCTCGATCTGGTTTTTGCGGAGCTGGTACTCCTCCAGCACGCGCGGGTCCGGATTGATGATGACAACACCGCGCTGGCCATCGACAATCATCAGCTCGCCGTCGCGAATCAGCGAGCGGGCGTTCTCCATGCCGACCACCGAAGGGATTGCCATGCTGCGGGCGAGAATCGCCGTA
>CAYWNX010000267.1:0-4061 GCA_964459735.1 uncultured Dechloromonas sp.
AGCGGCGCAGCGCATTCGGCGCGTTTGCTGGAAGGCCTGGCCGGCGATTTGCGGCGGGCGATCGGCCAGTTCAGGCTTGAGGGGAGCGGCTAAGGAAGTGCTGATTTAATCAAATTTGTCGTTCCCGCGTAGGCGGGAACCCATGAGAATCAAGGTGCTGAATCCCCGCCTTCGCGGGGATGACGAATTAATCAGCGGCCCTCTAAGGCAAGCCGGCTGCACCCCAACCAAGGGTTTTGCCTGCGGGCTGCGGTCAACCGGGAAAATGGCCCGTTTTGGATGCGGCTGATTGCGCCGGGTTGGTCATTTCCGCACCACTGAGGTGCAGAAATGACGCGGTTTTTTGGTTTATGGACGCGGATCGCGATCCAGATGCATCATTGAGGTTCGTTCCGCAATACGGCGGGAGTCTTCGCGATTGATCTCGGATTGTTTCTGACCGAAGGCGTCGCGTTTGGAAAGATCACCGGCAGCGGCTTCGATGCTGCGGATGCAGCGCCAGCGGAGGCCGTGTTTGGTGGCGAAGGGCCGCATCAGATTCTTGGGGTGATGGACCCGGCAGCAGTAGCAAAACATCGTTTCAGTCATCGCAACCTCGCAGCAATAGGCACTGGCCAAAGCAGTAAGAATGATATGCCAGTGTTGCAGTTTAATGACATCAATTTTCGCGAATAGTTCGTGGCAAGGCCGTTTCCGTCAGTCGGCCAGCTGTCACTGAACTGACATATTCGCCCCCTAAACTCGCTGGCTAGTTATCTTGAGACTGAATCGATGATTGTGCCGTTGGAATATGAAATTGCCGAGTTGCAGCAGATCCTTGCCGATGGGTTGCTGACGCCATTTTTTCAACCGATTATCGATTTCCGGGTACGTGCCCTGCTCGGCTACGAGGCGCTGATTCGCGGCCCGGAAGGCAGTCCGCTGCAATTTCCCGACCAGCTGTTCGGCGCCGCCCGCCGGGCTGGCTTGTCGCATGCGCTGGAGCACGCCTGCCGGGAGGCCAGCTTGCGGGCCTTTGCAGCGCAGCGGCTGGCCGGGCGCCTGTTTCTCAACGTGACGCCGGGCTGCCTGCTGGATGCAAGGATGATGAACGGGCATACCCGCGAGCTGCTCAACGAACTCGGTATTGCGCCCAACCGGGTGGTCATCGAGCTCACCGAAAACCAGCAGATCACCGACGTGCCGGGCATTCATGAGGCACTGCTGCACTATCGCGGGCGCGGTTTCCAGATCGCCATCGACGACCTGGGCGAGGGCTTCGCCAATCTGCGCATGTGGTCCGAGCTGCGGCCGGAGTTCGTCAAGATCGACAAGCATTTTGTCCACGGCATTGCCGATGACCGCATCAAGTTCCATTTCGTCCGCGCCATGCAGGATCTGGCCGAAATCTGCAATGCCCTGCTGGTTGCTGAAGGGATCGAGCGGGCGGAGGATTTCAATTGCATCCGCGATATGGGAATCGCCTGCGGCCAGGGCTATTTCATCGCCCGGCCGGCGCAGTTTCCGGCCCGCCAGCTGGATAGCGCCGTCCTGGCCGCGCTCAGTCGGCAGCATGTTTCCCTGTCGCCGCTGAGCGTGGGCCAGGGCAAGGTGCCGACGGCGCGTACGCTGCTCAAGCCGATTCGGCCGGTGCCGCGGGATGCCACCAATTCACTGGTCATCGCCCGCTTCGAGGCCGACCCCGAACTGGACGTTCTGCCCGTGGTGCATGAAGGCATGCCGATCGGCATGATCAACCGGCACAACATGATCGACCGCTTTGCCCGGCCTTTCCGCAAGGAGGTCTTTGGCCGCAAGAGTTGCGAGTTGTTCATGGATCAGGCGCCGCTCATCGTCGACCAGCATGCCACCGTGCAGGAACTGGCGCTGATGCTCGCCATGGCGCCGAAACGCTATTTGTCGGATGGCTTTGTCGTCACCGGCGACGGCGCCTATCTCGGCATCGGCAGCGGTCACGACCTGATCGCAACCATTACCGAAATGCAGATCAGCGCCGCCCGTTACGCCAACCCGCTGACCCAGTTGCCGGGCAATGTGCCGATCAACGAGCACATCGACCACATGCTGAAAAGCAACTGCAACTTTGTCGCGGCGTATATCGATATTGATAATTTCAAGCCCTACAACGACACTTTTGGTTACCGCCGCGGTGACGACGTGATCCACGCCCTGGGGCGCCTGTGTTGCGAAATTGCCGACCAGCGGCAGGATTTTGTCGGCCATATCGGCGGCGACGATTTTTTCATCATTTTCCAGAGTGGCGACTGGGAAATCCGCTGCTGGCAACTGTGCAGCCTGTTTTCGGATGCGATGAACGGCTTGTTGAGCCCTGAAGAGCGGGCGCATGGCGGCTACATGGCCGAGAACCGGCGCGGTGAACTGGGCTTTCAGGCCTTGCCGACACTGTCCATCGGCGCCGTTCGCGTCGGGCCGGGCGAGTGCGATTCGCACCGTGAAGTCGCCGCGGCTGCCTCGTCGGCGAAAAAACAGGCCAAGAAAAAATCCAGGGATCCGACCAATGAACCGCTGGGTAGCAGTCTATTCATCGACCGGCGTCGGCTCGGCTCGGGTGAGATTGAGGCACTGAACAGCCGGTTCCTGAACTGATTGCGGCATTTTGCGTGGGCGCTCCAAGTCGGGCAACGTCAGTTTCCTGTGTTTGAGGCGTTCGTGCGCTCCAGCCACTTCAATAGCGTCTCGAACAGGAGGTTGGGAACGACCGGCTTGCTGATGTGATCGTTCATGCCTGCTTCGAGGCAGGCCTGGCGATCCTCATTAAAGGCATTGGCGGTCATTGCCAGGATGGGTGTGTCCCTGTTCAACGAGTCCGCACGGATCGCCCGCGTCGCCTCCATACCGTTCATCTTCGGCATCTGCATGTCCATCAGGATCAGGTCGTAGCTGGCCAGACGCGCCAAAGCCAAAGCCTTGGTACCGTCCTCGGCCAGATCCACCTCCAGGCCGGCATCTTCGAGCAGTCCGCAGGAGACTTCCTGGCTGATCGGTTCATCTTCGGCGAGGAGGACGCGGGCCCATGGGTACTTGCGCTGCAATTGCGCTTCTGCCGTTTCCGGCGCAAAAATCGGTGCTGATAGGGCGGCGGCATTGAGGACTTTGCTCAAACGGACGGTGAACCAGAAGGTGCTGCCCTGCCCAGGCGTGCTATCGAGGCCAATCTCACCGCTCATCATTTCAACCAGTCGCTTGCTGATCGCAAGTCCCAGGCCCGTCCCGCCGTACTTTCGTGTCATCGAACTGTCGGCCTGTTCGAAGGCGTTGAACAGGCGCGTTTGCTCGTCGCTGGCGATGCCGATACCCGTGTCCTGGACCTCGAAACGCAACAGCACATGCTCAGCGGTATCTCCGACCTGAGAGACGCGTACCGTGATTTCCCCTTTGTCGGTAAATTTAACGGCATTGCCAGTCAGGTTGAGCAGAATCTGACCAAGGCGCAAGGAATCCCCGGTGAATGACTGGCCGGCGATGTCCGGCGACGGTTCGGCCCGCAGGCGCAGTCCCTTCTCTGCCGCCTTGTAGCCAAGCAGGCTGACAACATTCTCCAGCACTTTGTCGAGTTTGAATTCGACCTGCTCCAGCACCAGGTGCTCGGCTTCAATTTTCGATATATCGAGAATGTCGTTGATGATCAGGAGCAGCCGGTCAGCCGCATCCTTCGCCTTGTCGAGATGGCGCTGTCCCTTCTCATCGCTCAGGCGTCGGCGGGCCAGCGAGATCATGCCCATGATGCCGTGCATCGGCGTGCGCAGTTCATGGCTCATGTTGGCGAGGAAGGCAGATTTGGCCTTGTTTGCAGACTCTGCAGCTTCCTTGGCGAGGACCAGGGTTTGGTTGGCGATTTCCAGGTCGACGTTGAGCGCCTGGATGCGGCTTTCCGACTTCATGCGCTCGGCGATTTCGCTTTGCAGCCGCTCATTGCCCGTGCGCAGGTCAGCGGCCTGCCTTTCGAGGCTCTCGGTGTGCCGGCCCAACTGGGCGGCCATGTTGTTCATGGCGTCGAACAGCGAGGCGACTTCGCGGATGGGACTTGTTTTGTCGCGGTC
>CAYWNX010000268.1:0-4039 GCA_964459735.1 uncultured Dechloromonas sp.
CGGCCTGCTCACCGATCCCGCCGTCGCCGACCTTCTGGACGAAGCCACCCGCTAGATCGTCCAGGAACGCCGCCATCGCCGCCCTGGTGGTGGCGCCGTCCGCGTGCCGCCCTTCCCACGGATCGCACCCGAAGATCAGCATGTCCTGAACGCCCGCCGCGCCACCGGCCTTCAATGTACGGCCAATGGCCGCCAGCTTGCGCTGTCCCACCTCATCGATCTGCATCGCAATCCCTCCTGATCTGACGCCGCCACATGGCGGCGGGGACTATTTTGCCATACAGTTTAGCCCCACTTGACTTCTATTGTTTAGCATGACTATACTTCACATCAACCCCGGCACCCGCCGGCCAGATGGGAGGCACCATGCGCCGCCACTCAGACGCCCAGCAAGTCAAGGAAGCCCAGCAGCTCGCCCGTGACCACGGCATGTTCGTGGTGGACAAGGGCACCCGCTACCTCCTCTACCGCAAGATGCCGCACCGCAACGTCTTCATCGGCACGCGCGGGTCGCCGGCGGCGCTGCTGAAATTCGTCTCCGACTGCGCCGGCAGCCAGCCAGCGAACAGGCGCGCCGCATGATGCCCCAGTTCATCCCCCTGCCAGACCTGCGCCTCGCGCTGCGCTGGATCGCCGAAGCCGCCACGCCGGGCAAGATCGCCGTCGCCGTCTCGGAGCTCGCCGCCGTGCGCAGGAAGCACGGCCGCATCATCCTCCTCGACCCCAGCGACGCCACCCGAAACATTCTCATGGAGATCGCACCATGATCGCCGCCACCGCCACCATCATCCAGTCCGCCCGGCAGGAAGCGCGCCAGGGCTGCGGGCTCTACATCGCCCCGGACGGCCAGGTCGTCGTAGCGCCGCAGCCCATGCCAGGCTGGCAGCGCGTCGGCATCGCCGCACTCAAACTCAAGCCCGGGCCAGTTCGCCTGTGGGACGAAAGGAGCGCCGCGTGATGCACGTCTATCTCACCCGCTGGAGACTCAAGCAGGGCCTGCACTGGAAGCGCCACCACCCCGATCCGGCGCCTGCGCTGGCGAACTTCGCCCGCGGCTGCGCCGTGGCCGCCGTGCTCATCGTCGTCTATGGACTGGTCGGCCGGCTCGAATACCAGGACGCCGTCGCCGCCGAGGCCGAAGCGCGGCAGACGATCGAGCGCGCGATCGCCGCGCGCAACCTCGACCAGGCCGAAAGCAAGTGGATGGCGTGCCATCACAGCGAGCTCTACACCGTTGGCACCGATATCTACCTGGCTAACACCAAGAAAAGCGAACTCACCACCGCCCACGTTCCCGAACTGGGCAATCCGACCGCAGCAACCTTTTGACCGACCACCCAGGAGGATTCATGAACACCCTAGTCGAACCTGCATCCCTGCAACTCCCCGCCATCGGCGCGCCCTTCGAGGGCGGCTTCTTTGCCGGGCTCGCCGACATCGACGGCGCCCGCTTCGCCATCATCGTCGCGCCGAAGTTCGACGGCGAGCACGACGACATCGCGTGGAACGACAGTGAAGAGCGCGTCACCGGCGCGCAGAGCTACTGCGACGGCAGCGCCAATACCCTGGCCATGAAAGCCGCCGGCAGCGCGCTGGCCGGGTGGGCGCTGGATCTGCGCATCGGCGGCTTCGACGACTGGTATCTGCCCAGCCAGGATGAGCTGGAGATCTGCTACCGCGCCTTCAAGCCCACATCCGATCGCAATTACCTGTGGGCGCGCTCCGGTATCAACCTTTCCGCCGTGCCGCCAACCCGGCCCTACACGGCGGAATTTCCCGTGCAGACGGCACTGGAGGCCTTCCAGCGCGATGGCGCCGAGACCTTCGACCCCACCTGGTACTGGACGTCCACGCAGCACGCCGGCGACGACGACCACGCCTGGTCTCACGACTTCTACTACGGCGACCAGCTCCTCACCCACAAGGCCAACCAGTTCCGCGCCCGCGCCGTCCGCAGAGTAGCCATTTAACCCTTCATCAATTCATCAATTTCGGAGTGCACATGACCACCGTCACGCTCGAAGCGATCGAGGCCGCGCACAAACAGGTCGAGGCCATGATCGCCGCCTTCAAGGCGCAGCTCGCCTTCCCCGTCACCATCACCGCGCCGGAGCTCAAGCCCGGCGAGAAGTTCGTCGGCGTCATCCTCAGTGCAGACGGCAGCCGCCGCCATGCCCTGATCCTGCTGCCCGGCGAGATCGAAGACGCCAGCTGGAAAAAAGCCAACGAATGGGCCGCCAGCCAGGGCGGCGAACTGCCGGACCGCGTCGAAGGCGCGCTGCTCTTCGCCACCCTGAAGGACGAATTCAAGCCCGAGGCGTACTGGACCCGTGAGCAGCACGCCGGCGACGGCGGCTACGCCTGGTGTCAGTTCTTCATCAACGGCGGCCAGTACTACCTCCGCAAGGGCACCCAGCTCCGCGCCCGCGCCGTCCGCAGATTGACCATTTAACCCTTTAACAATTTTTTTCAGCATGGCCCTGCACACCGAGCTGCCGATCTACAAGGTCGCCTACGACCTCTTCGACATGAGCACCGAGCTTGCGAAAAACATGCCGCGCGACTTCAAGCAGTCGGTCGGCGGCAAGCTGCGGGACGAGTGTCTGGAGATCACGGTGCTGATCTTCCGCGCCAACTGCGCGCGGGACAAGGCGCCGCACCTGGGCAGCCTGGTCGAGGGCCTCTACGAGACCGCCAACAGCTACTTCGGCCTACTGCGGCAGGCCAGCCACAGCCACACCGACCGGGCCCGCCTGGGCCGGCTGGTGCTGCGGCGAGGGCATTGCATCGATTCCACTCTGACCAAGACGTACCGCACTCACAAGGAGACCGCATGAACGCACCCGAAAACGCCGTCGCCGTCGCCTCGCTGCCCCTGGCCGCGATCGCGCCATCGCCCACCAACCCGCGCAAAAGCTTCGGCAAGGACTACATCGGCGAGCTGGCCGCCTCGATCCAGACGCACGGCGTCATCCAGCCCATCACCGTGCGGCCGCTGTCGGTCGACGGCCTGATGGCCTTCAACGGCCAACGCCGCGGCGAGGAAGAGCCGCCGCTCTACGAGATCGTCGTCGGCGAGTGCCGCTGGCGCGCGGCGAAACAGGCCGGCCTCGCCGAGATCCCCGCCTTCTGGCGCGAGCTCGACGACAAGCAGGCGATGGAGATCCAGCTCGTCGAGAACCTCAAGCGCCAGGACCTCTCCGCCATCGAAGAGGCCGAGGGCTACCGCCGGCTGATGCGGGAGCACGGCCACACCGCCGAGACCATCGCCGAACAGATCGGCAAGAGCCGCTCCCACGTCTACGCCCAGCTCAAGCTGCTGGAGTGCGGCAAGAAGGCGCGCGCGGCGCTCATCGAGGGCAAGCTCGACCCCTCCCGCGCGCTGCTCGTCGCCCGCATCCCCACCGAGGCGCTGCAGGAGGAAGCGCTCGAATTCATCCTCGGCCGCGGCCTGTATGGCGAGCCGATGTCCTACCGCCGCGCCGCCGAATACATCCAGGAGCACTACATGCTGCGCCTGGCCGACGCGCCCTTCCCGCGCGACGACGCGGATCTCGTCGCCGGCGCGCCGAAGTGCGCCGACTGCCCGAAGCGCACCGGCAACCAGAAAGACCTCTTCCCCGACGTCAAGGGTGCAGACATCTGCACCGACACGGCCTGCTTCGCCGCCAAGAAGGAAGCCCACGCCGCCCGCGTGATCGCCGAGGCCGAAGCGCGCGGCCAGGCCGTCATCACCGGCAAGGCGGCGGAAAAGCTCAAGCCATCGCGCTACGGCCACGAACTCAAGGGCGACTACCTCGACCTCGACGACCGCTGTTATGCCGGCGGCGCCGGCTGCAAGACCTACCGCGAGCTGCTCGGCAAGAAGGCGCCGACGGCCACCCTGCTCGCCGATCCGCACGAACCCGGCAAGCTGATCGAGATCCTGCCCAAGGCCACCATCCAGGAACACCTCGAGGCCAAGGGCATCAAGCTCGACGCTCGCCCCGGCCGCAAGGACGACGCCCAGAAGAAGCGCGAGCAGAAGGCCAAGCAGGAG
>CAYWNX010000269.1:0-4030 GCA_964459735.1 uncultured Dechloromonas sp.
GACGCCCCAGCGCGAGCAGCGTGTCATCGACGATCAACGCCGAAACACCCGCCGGCAGCTTGCTTTCATCGGCTACCAGCAGAGCCGCGGCGCCACTGGCAACGGCCTGTTCGAGAAAATCGTGCGCGTCAAAACGGGCGCCGCGCAAGGCAATGAACAACTGCCCGGAGCCAACGGCTCGGGTATCGGTGGAAACGCCTGTCAGCGCGACATCGGCCCCGACCATGCGAGCGCCAATGCTGGACGCGGTTTGCGAGAGTAGCCAGTTCAAGCTGCCACCTCCTTTGAATTGGGGCGACGCAAGGCAAGCGCAGCCTGCGCCTGCTCGAGGTCGGAAAATGGAGTACGGATACCGGCGACTTCCTGATAGGTTTCATGCCCCTTGCCGGCGAGCAGAATGACATCGCCAGGTTCGGCTTCGAGGACTGCACGGCGAATGGCATTGCCACGGTCAACCTCGACTTCGGCCCTGATTTCAGCCCGCGTCGTTCCTGTCAGAATGTCGTCGATGATGGCTTGCGGCATTTCGCTGCGCGGGTTGTCGCTGGTTACCAGAACACGATCGGCGATTTTTTCGGCAACCTGGCCCATCAGCGGGCGCTTGCCCTTGTCACGATCGCCGCCACAACCGAAAACAACACACAGACGGCCAGCGCGTTGCGTCGCGACATCGCGCAGGGCCGCCAGGGCATTTTCCAGCGCATCCGGCGTGTGGGCATAATCAACCACAATCAACGGTTCGCCATTGCCACCGACGCGCTCCATGCGGCCCGGCGGCGGGGTCAATTCAGACAGGCGGCGCGCCACATCGGCCACCGGCACGCCGGCATCGTGCAAGACCGCTGCCACGGCCAACAGGTTGGCCACGTTGTAACGACCGACCAGTCCGGTATCGACGACAGCACGACCGTTCGGCAGGACCAGATTGAAGCGTTGGCCGAAGGGCGTTTCAACCAGGTTTTCAGCCCGCACCAGCGCCGGGAAATCACGCTTCGGCTCACCGATGGCGTAGCCCAAAACCCGCATTGCGGTCGTCTCACGCGCCAGTTTGGCCCCGAGTTCGTCGTCGAGATTGATAATGGCCGTGCGCAAGCGGGGCCAGCTGAACAGCTTTTCCTTGGCGGCACCGTAAGCTTCCATGCTGCCGTGGTAATCCAGATGATCGCGGGTGAAATTGGTGAAGACGGCGACATCGACGCGAGCACCATTCATCCGGCCCTCCTCGATGCCGATCGAACTGGCTTCGAGCGCGCAGGCGGCGGCACCGGCGTGGCGAAAGTTGGCCAGATAGCGCATCAGTGTCGTCGCCTCCGGCGTCGTAAATCCGGTTTCGGCCAAGGCATCCGGGAAACCGGCACCGAGCGTGCCGATGATGGCACAAGGTTTCGGATAGCTCTGGGCAATGCACTGGCTAATAGTGGTTTTGCCATTGGTCCCGGTGATTGCGATCAGCGACAAGCCTTCACTTGGATGACCATAGATGGCATGGGCCAGCGGTCCGGCCAAGGGACGCAACTTGTCAATCGGCAGGTTGGCTACGGTCAACGCCGAATTCCAGCCAAAATCACTGCCCGGCTGCCAAAGCACAGCCACGGCGCCACGCGCAATGGCATCGGCAATGTAACGACGGCCGTCGGCCAGATCACCGGGATAGGCCAGGAAAAGATCACCCGGCTGAACTTGACGGCTGTCGTCGGTGACGCCGGTCGGTTCAATACCCAATGCCGCCAGCTGGTCGAGGATTTCGCGCGGCGTGGTCACAGGCGCCCCTTTCCGGCGGCCGCCTCGGCCACATTGATCGGTGCATCCGGCGGAATGCCCATGGTCCGCAAGGCACCACCCATAATTTGTGAAAATGCCGGCCCGGCCACGTCGCCGCCGTAATGGGCGCCGCCAGTCGGCTCGTCGATCATCACCGCAACTACCAGGCGGGGGTCGCTGATCGGCGCCACACCGACAAATGAAGCGACGTATTTTCTGGCATAAACGCCGCCCTCAACCTTGTACGCCGTTCCAGTCTTGCCCCCCACCCGATAGCCCGGCACCCGCGCCTTCGGCGCCGTCCCTTCCGGCTGCACGGCCATTTCCAGCATCGCCCGCACTTCGCGGGTGGTTTGCGGTGAAAAAATTCGCACACCGCGCACCGGCGTTTCGTCGAGACGAACCAGGGAGAGCGGGACCAATTCGCCATCGCGGGCAAAAACGGTATAAGCCCGGGCCAGTTGCACCAGGCTGATCGCAATGCCATGCCCATAGGACATCGTCGCCTGTTCGATCGGCCGCCAGTTTTTCCATGGCCGCAAACGGCCATTGACCTCGCCCGGGAAGCCGAGATTGGGCGCCTGACCAAAACCAACGCTGTCGAGCATTTCCCACATTTCCTTGGGTGGAAATTCGAGGGCCATTTTCACCGTGCCGACGTTGGAAGACTTCTGGATCACCTGCGCCACCGTCAGCGCGCCGTGCGGGTGCGCGTCGGAAATCGTCGCCGAACCGATGGTCAGCCGGCCGGGTGCGCAATTTATCACCGTATCGAAACGCACCTTGCCGCGCTCCAGCGCCAGCGCCGCCGTAAACGGCTTCATCACCGAACCCGGCTCGAAGGTATCGGTGATCGCCCGATTGCGCAGTTGCGCCCCGGACAAATACTGCCGGTTGTTCGGGTTATAGGTCGGCCAGTTGGCCAGCGCCAAAATTTCGCCGCTCCGGGCATCGATAACGATCGCCCCGCCCGCCTTGGCATTATTCGTCTCGATGGCCGCCTTGAGGTGGCTGTAGGCCAGGTACTGAATCTTTGAATCCATTGCCAGGCGGACGTCCTTGCCGTCCATCGGCGGCTTGAGCGCGCGGATATCCTCGACAATCTGCCCCCGTCGATCCTTGATCACGCTGCGACTTCCCGGATGACCGAGCAGGCTGCTCTGAAACGCCAACTCGACGCCCTCCAGCCCCTTGTCGTCAACGCCGGTAAAGCCCACGATGTGGGCAGTCATGTCACCGGTCGGGTAATAGCGGCGGTATTCCTTTTCCTGATGGATGCCAGGCAACTTCAGCGCCGCAATAAGATCAGCCGTTTCCGGCGGCACCTGACGCTTGACATACACAAAGGTTTTGTCGGAAGCAATTTTGCCGTCCAGCTCCTTGGGGCTCATATCGAGCAAGATGGCCAGTTGCCGCTTCTGCTCCAGCGGCATCGTCCGGGCATCGCCCGGAATGGCCCAAACCGACTTCATTGGCGTCGACACCGCCAGCATGTCGCCATTGCGGTCTGTGATCTTGCCGCGCGAAGCGGAAACCTCGATATCCCGGCGATAACGCGAATCGCCCTTTTCCTGCAGAAAGTCGTTATTGATCACCTGCAAATAAAAACCGCGTCCGACCAAAGCCAAAAAAGCCAGCATCAGCAACAAGCCAACGGTACGCGAGCGCCAGCCTTGCAAGGCCAGTTGCAGCACCGGGCTTTCGGTAAAACGATGGCCACGCTGGGCGCGTCGACGCACAACCATCAGCGCACCACCTTCTTTTTCACCGGCGCAGCGACCGGCGGCTGCGGCACGCGCCCGAGCGCATCCGGCGCCACCATGCGCAGACGTTCGCGAGCAATTTTCTCGATGCGGGGATGCGTCGCCCAGGTAGACATCTCGAGCTGCAGCTGGCCAAACTCAATATCCAACTGCCGCGCCCGCTCCTGCTCACTCTCCAGATCCTGAAACAGCTTGCGGCCGCGATGCTGAGAGGTCACCACACCCAGCGCGCAAAGCACCACAATCATCAGCAGAATCATATTGAAACGGACCATTACAGTTTTTCAGCCACCCGCATCACGGCACTACGGGCCCGCGGGTTGGCGACAATTTCCGCAGCCGACGGCTTGATCATCTTGCCAATCAGGCGGAGCTTGGGTTTGGGCAATTGATCAACGCGCAGCGGCAGGCCCTTCGGCAAGTCGTCCGCGGTCGACTGCTGGCGCATGAAGTTTTTGACGATGCGGTCTTCCAGCGAGTGAAAGGAAATCACCACCAGACGCCCC
>CAYWNX010000270.1:0-4028 GCA_964459735.1 uncultured Dechloromonas sp.
GAGACACCCGACGCCACGCGCCACGGATCACGCCGACGCCGGACCAGACGAGCGCGAGGTGGGCGAGCTTCATGGCCGCTGCAACTGTCCCAGCTCGTCGGCAAGCTCGACGGCTGCGCGTTTCCCGGCCTCAGCGAGCGTGCGCCGAATGATCGCGCGCCACGGATTCTTGGCCGTCACCGCTGCGCGGACGATGGCGTAGATGCTCCGCACGATCTCGGGATGTTTCGCGGCGAGCACGGCGAGGTCAGCCGCAAGCGCGGTGATCACGTTGCCGATGGGAAGTCCGGGCGGCATCACTCACACTCCTCTGCCCACTTGTCGAACTTGGGCTCATGCTCTGCGACGACAGGCGCCTTCAGGATCTCGGCGCACTTGGCCACTGGGGTCGAGCCGCACGCTTGGTTCAGCGCGATGGCGTACCCGGCGACGAGCTTGGCGTAGGCGGCCGACCCGCACTCCTCACGGCCACCGCTCTCGGCTGCGAGCGGGTCTGCGAACGGGCCGCAGGCGAGCACGCCGAAGGCGACAGGAACGATCGCGTACCTTCGGAGCGCTGTCAGTAAAGCTTGCTTGACTCTGCGGATCATCGGGGCACCTTTCGATCGAGCTTGAGCAGTGCGCGGCCGGCGTCGGCCTCGGCGTGGTCGTAGGGGCAGGGCTCGGGCTTCGGGGCGCCGAGGTCTGTGCTCACCTCGCCGCCGCACATGATCGCGTGCTCGACGCCGCCGGCGACCTTGAGCACGACCAGCACGGCGCCATACTGCGGGGGCTCGGGCATCGCATCGGGGGGCGGCGCCGGCAGGCTCCCCGCGAGTTTGGGCGCCGCATCGGGCACCGGGCAGGCGCCACCGTCGCACGCGCCAGCCGGCGAGCGCACGACCTCGGGGTTGCCGCCGCAGGCGTGGAGCACGCCCAGGGTCAGTCCGAAGGCCAGCAGGAACGTGACCAGCGGCGGCACCGGCGGGGGCGGGGTCCGCGGCGCGGTCGAGGCCGCGGGGTAGCTGCCGCCCACGTAGGGCACGACGCTGTTGGGTAGGCGCTTCAGGGCCTCGTGCTTGAGCGGGGCGAGGGCGCCAGCGAGCGCGCCGTAGAAGGCCGCGCGGAGGTCACCCCCCGAGGCAAACGCCGCCCACACGGCGCCCAGGAGCACGCTCGGCAGGCCCTGCCAGACCTTCGACGCGAGCGCCGCCTCGGGGCCGAGTAGGGCGAAGCGCTCCCACCACAGCGGGCGCCACTTGCGGATCGCGTACTGGGGCAGGAAGACGGCGAGGGTCAGCGCCGCCCACGGGGCCAGCGGGTGAACGGCGGAGAGCGCCGCGTAGGCGCGGGCGATGAGGTCGTGCATGGTTTCTCGATTCGCGAAACGTGAAAGGTGCTGAGTGCCGACGTTTGCCGCGACAGTCGCGTCAGCTTCGGGCGTGTCCCGCCAGTGCGCGCGGCGGGATGCTTTCCGACGCTCAGCGGCGCCGACGCTTGTGGGGACTCTCGCACCCGAGGGACTACACGAACCGGCGGCGGGGACGCGCGGGAGGCACGCGGCGCTGGCCCGTGTAGTCTCTAGGATGCGAGAGCGGTGTCAGAGCGTGAACTGCGAGCGGCGGACGACGAAGAACGCCTCGCCCGCGGCCTTGACCGCTCCGGTGCCAGCGAATCGGTAGTGCCAGGTGCCGGCCTCGGCGCAGTCCAGGTCGCGGTAGAACACGCCCGCGCTCGATTTCGTCAGCTCAGCGAGCGCATACGTGTAGCTCGTCTCGACACCGGCGGGCGTCTTGACGGTGAGCGTGGTCGTGGTCGGATCTGTCGCGACGCCGGCCGCGGTGAATGCCGAGCTGAGCCGCGCAACGTCGCCGATGTCGTAAGTGTTCATGGTCCGATTTCGTCGCAGTAGATGTCTCGGATCGTCACGGCGAAGGGCGCCGCGTCAGACAGCGTCAGGTCGCAAGTTCGCTCGTCCCCGATGGCGCAAGCGAACGGCTCGGAGTCGGCGAGCGTCACGGCGTCCACCGCGGCGTCCGATACCGCGACAGCGCTACAGCTCACCGGAGCACCCGTCCCGAAGCGTCACGCCGAACGGCGCCGAGTCCGAGAGCACGACGTGACCGCGCACGTCGACCACGACGGGGACATCGGCCACGATCCAACCATCCGTGGCGATTGCCAGCGGTTGCAGCGGCAGCAGCGCGAGCCCGAGCGTTGCGACTGACAGCGGGGAGATCATGGGTCACGGGTCACGGTGACGGTGCCGGCCGGAGCCTCGGCGACGGTCTGCGAGATCTCGGCGCCCGCGTCGCGCGACGTCGCGGTCACGACAAGCGGGCGAGTCGGGTCGAGGCCGGCCAGGCGGTAGAGCGCGAGTAGGAGCTGGTCGATGCTGCCGGCCGCTGCCGGGTCGGATGTGGCGAGCGCCATCGCGTCTCGGATCTGCTGCTGCGTCAGCCCGGCCGACCCGTTCGCGATGGCCTCGCCAAAGCTCCCGGCGTCCTGGTAGTTGGCCACGAGCGCGTTCCAGACGGCGGCTGCGAGGTTCGATGGCGACAGCGTTTCAGCGGTCGAGATTGTCGCCTCGATCGAGCCGGTGGCCTGCACTCCAGCAGTGAGCGATCCGGTCCCCGTCAGTTCTGAGACGATGTGCCCGATCGCGGTCATTGCGGCCGTCACGTCGCCGCTACCCGCGAGCGATGCGGCCATGTACCACGCGCCGATCACGTCTGCGGACAGCGCGCTTGAACCGACCAGCGTGGCACTGGCGCTGATCGCGCCCGTGATGTCCGCGCTCACTGCCCCGACGCCCGCGAGCGTCGCAGCGGCATCGAGCACGCCTGCGATGGCAGCGGTGAGCGAGCCCGTGCCGGCCAGCGCAGCTTCGGCGGAGAGCACGGCGTTCAGGGCGCCGGTGACGTCGCCGGCTCCAAGCAGTGACGCGGCGAGCGCGAGCGCACCCGTGGCGTCGGCAGTCAACGCGCCGGTTCCGTCGAGCGTCGCCGTGATGACGCCGAGCATGGTCGCGGCGGCGGTGACGCTACCGGTGCCAGCAAGGCTCGCGTCACCGTACAGACCGCCCGCCAGATTCGCGGCGCTGACGCTGCCCGTGCCAGCGATCTCGAAACGTGCCGAGAGCCCGCCCGCCTTCTGCGGCTGTAGCCACGCGACCGGGTGCCGGTAGCCGTCCGGGATGCCCGACTTCGGCTCAGCCGCGTCGGCCGTGAACAGGTTGCGCAGCGCGCCTGGCAGCGCCCACTCGGCACGGTTCACCGAGTATGCGCTGGCGCCGTAGAGAACGCGCATCGGGTTTGATGCCCCGAGCCGGACGCCGTTGCCGACGAGCGCCACAGTCAGCTCCAACCGAGGTCGATGCGTGACGTGAAAGGAGACGCCGTGGTCGTCGCACCAGTGCCGAAGAGCATCCACGCGAGACACGCGCCGTCCTGGATCTGCGGCAACGAGGGGAGCTGATTCACCAGATCGCGCTCGGACCACATGCCGGTCACTGGCAAGCAGATGTCCAGCAACGGGCGCGCGATGCACAGCGCGATCACTCCGGAGCCCGTGTAGGCGGTGCCGCCCGACCATGTGAACGAGTCGATCTTGGCGATGCCGGTGTCGGCTCCCTGCTTGGGCAAAAACGCGCCGTGTCGCCCCGCGGCGTTTCCACTGTGGATCACGCGCGTTGCGTAGGCATCGGCCGCGGCGCCCATCGTCGGCGAGCCCTGGAATGCGCGCGAGCCCGTGCCTGCGCTGTTTGTGTACGCGCTGGCCGAGAGGTTCGGCCCGCCGCCTGTCGGCGCGGTCTGCACCACCCAGAACGCCTCGCACCCGACGCCGTTGGCGTAGCGCGGCATCTGGATCGTGAGCGTGTGCGTGCCCGTGCCGCCATCGGTGTACGCGATGAAGGTCCCGGCGATCGCGTTGGCGTAGCTCGTCGCGACGTGCGCGGTCGTCGCCGAAGCACGGACCAGCCAGTAGTCGGTGGCGAGACTGAGCCCGGTCGGGAGCGTGGTCGTGGTCGTGAAGCGAACCTTGGTGTA
>CAYWNX010000271.1:0-4027 GCA_964459735.1 uncultured Dechloromonas sp.
CTTCGATCACCATTTCGGCCACCGCGACGTGGCGGGAAGCCGGTTCGTCGAAGGTCGAGGCAACGACTTCACCCTTTACCGTGCGGGTCATTTCGGTCACTTCTTCCGGGCGCTCGTCGATCAGCAGAACGATCAGCACGACATCCGGATGATTGGCCGTGATGGCGTGTGCGATGTGCTGCAGCATGACCGTCTTGCCGGATTTTGGCGGCGAGACGATCAGGCCGCGCTGGCCGCAACCGACCGGAGCAATCATGTCGATGACGCGGCTGGTGATATTTTCTTCCGCCTTGATCTCGCGCTCCAGACGCAACATGCGCGTCGGGTGCAGTGCCGTCAGGTTTTCGAACATGATCTTGTTCTTGTTCGCTTCTGGCGGGAAACCGTTGATCGATTCCAGCTTGGTCAGCGCAACGTAGCGTTCGCCGTCCTTCGGGGTGCGAATTTCGCCCTCGATGGTGTCGCCGGTACGCAGGTTGAAGCGACGCACCTGCGAAGGGGAGACGTAAATGTCATCGGGGTTGGCGAGGTAGGAGGTGTCGGAGGAGCGGAGGAAACCGTAGCCATCCGAGAGCACTTCCAGCGTGCCGTCGCCGTAAATGGTTTCACCATTTTTCGCCTTGGCTTTCAGGATGGCGTAAATCAGCTCCTGTTTGCGCATGCGGTTGGCGTTTTCGATGGCCAGTTCGGTCGCCATCTCCAGCAGTTTGCTGACGTGTAGTGTTTTAAGGTCTGAGAGTTGCATTTCGGAGTGTATGTGGCGCCGGAAATCGGAGCCGGGGTTCTGCTGAAGAACCGGGGCGAGAGCGCTTGAATTGCTGAGAGAGGGATGGATGCTGTGGCGTCGGGCCTGAGGCATCTGCCTGAAGGCGCAGAAAGCACCTTCAGGTCTGGAGACTACGGATATTACAGGTTGCTGTCAATAAAGGCGGCAAGTTGCGATTTGGAGAGAGCGCCAACCTTGGTCGCTTCGACGTTGCCGTTCTTGAAGATCATCAGCGTCGGGATGCCACGAATGCCGAATTTGGCCGGGGTGGCCTGGTTGTCGTCAATATTGACCTTGGCGACCTTGAGTTTGCCGGCATATTCGCTGGCAATTTCGTCAAGGATGGGGGCAATCATCTTGCAGGGACCACACCATTCTGCCCAGTAGTCGACGAGCACCGCTTGCGGTGACTGCAGCACCTCAGCTTCAAAGGTGTCGTCGGTGACGTAGTGGATATGCTCGCTCATGGTTGCCTCAAAGGAATGGAATGGGTGTGACAGAAGGTTGGTTTCTTGCCGCAATGGCATGAAGAATTTTTGCGTGATGCTAGCGAAAAAAAGGGGCTTAGGGAAGTATCAGCGCCCGGGTTTCAATAAATTCGCTAGTTCGACGGCAGTTTTGACACGCATTTTGTCAAAAAGGTTCGCGCGATGCACCTCGACGGTGCGCATGCTGATATTCAGTTCGTCAGCAATGATCTTGTTGAACTTGCCGGCCAGTACCAGTTCCATGATCTGTCGCTCGCGTGTCGTCAGGCTGGAAATTCGGCTTTTTACCGAGTCGACCGCAGCATTTGCCGCGCGCTGATCGGCATGGAGCGCCATGGCCTCCTCGATCCGGCGGGCCAGTTCGTTATCGTTCAGCGGCTTTTCAAAGAAGTCGAAAGCGCCTTTTTTGAGTGTTGCTACCGCCAGAGGTACGTCGCCGTGGCCAGTCAGGAAAATGACCGGCAGCGATGACTGGCGCTCGCGCAACTGGTCAAAGCAATCGAGGCCGCTCATTCCCGTCATTCGCATGTCGAGGACGATGCAGCCGCTCATGGCGGGCGTCCACTCTGCCAAAAAGTCTTCGGCAGATGCATAAGTGGCGCAGGGCAGGCCGCGGGACTTGAGCAACCAGGCCAGGGCGTCGCGAATGGCTTCGTCGTCATCGACAATGTGAGCTTGTGGCTTGTTCATGCTTCCTCAAGGGGGAGGGTAAAGATAAAGGTTGTACCTGTTCCGGTCGGTGATTGCGGGTTGTCCTCCGCCCACAGGCGGCCTCGATGGAATTCGATGATCGAGCGGCAGATCGAGAGGCCCACCCCCATCCCTTCCGGCTTGGTGGTGAAGAAGGCGGTGAAGAGTTTGGCCCGCACTTCGGGTGAGATGCCGCTACCACAATCGCTGACGCTGACGTGTAATTCAGCTGCGCTGACCTCGGTGGCAATGCGGATGACGCGATCTGCCTCCGGTATCTTGGCCATTGCCTCCATGCCGTTGCGGATCAGGTTGAGCAGTACCTGCTCCAGCATCAGGCGATCGGCCGGAATCGGTGGCAAATGCGGTACCTCGCATTCAATACGGATGTGATGCTTGCGGGCATCGGCCTCGACGAAACCCAGGCAGTCCTCAATCACATCGCCGAGCGAGCAGGGGGCGCGCTTCGGTTCGCTCTTGCGGACAAAATCATGGACGCGGCGAATGATTTTGCCGGCACGCTGCGCCTGAACGCTGATTTTCTCCAGCGCCGGGCGGATATCCGGAGGGGCACAGTCCGGCCGTTCAAGCAGGTTCAGGCAGCCGGCGTTGTAGCTGGCGATCGCCGCCAGCGGCTGGTTCAGTTCGTGAGCCAGCGTCGACGCCATCTCGCCCATGGTGACCAGGCGCGAGGTGAATTGCAACTGCTCCTGTTGCTGGCGGGCGAGTTCCTCGGTGCGCTTTCTTTCGGTGATGTCGAGCACAGAAGCCATCCAGCCCGTATGCTGGCCATTGCCATCAATCAGTCTCGATTCATAGACCAGGGCATTGAAGCGCTCGCCATTCTTCCGCATAAAGGTGATTTCAAAGCCGTCGGGTGGCGCATTGCCGGCCAGCACGGTCTGGTGGATGGCGAAGGTTTCGTCGATCTGCTCCGGTACCCAGTAGGGCATGGGCGGCGTCTTGTCGACCAGTTCATCGCTGCTGAAGCCTGTCATCTTACAAAACGCCGGGTTCACATAAATGATGCGGCCCTTGAGATCGCGGGCCCGCATGCCGACGGTCAAGGAGTTTTCCATGGCAGTGCGAAAGGCGTGTTCCGAGCGCAGCGCCTCCTCGGCGCGCGAGCGCTTGCGCATCAGGTCGCGGACCAGCCACAGGCTCCAGAACACACCGGCGCCAAGGGTGATGATGGCCACCGTCAGCAGCCGCTGCAAGGAATTGTCGGCATTCTGATAACTGGTCACTCGCAACTTCATGCCGTAACCCGGCGGGTCGAGCGGGATCTCGTAGCTTTGGATGCCACGCCCTTCGATATTGGTTTTTGTCGCGTACTGGATATCGTTGTCGTCGATGATGACGACCTTGTATTTCTCGGTGAACCACCAGGGCACCAGGTTGCCGAGCAAGGTGTCAAGCGGATAAACGGCAACCAGCATGCCTTGTAGTTCGCGGCCATCAAAAATTGGCACCAGCACTTCAATAAAGGCGCGGTTGCCTTCGAGGAAAAAAGGTTCGCTGTAGACGCGCTTGCCGAGGCGGCTGGCCATGTCGAAAGCCTTGTCGGTGACAGGGGGGCCGAAAGCGGCGATTTCGTGGTCGGGGAGCGTCGTTGATGGCAAGGCATCAAGCACTTTTTGATGTGCATCGAACCAGAGCAATTGCGAAAGTTCCGGGTTGTTTTTCAGCAAATGAGCGGCCCGCAGACGAAATATTTTTTGCCTGTCAGGCAGGCTGTTGATATCGGCTGCCAGTTGTTGGAGCTGCTCCTCATTGCCGCTCAGATGAAAGCGGAGATTTTGCTCCAGCCAGAGCACATCCTTGATCAAGGCGGCCCGGTCTTCCTCGACCTCGTTGTTGTGCAACAGCCAGAGCAGCGAGAGGAGCGCCGCCAGCAGCAGGATGATGCCGAGCTTGGGCAGGGCAAGCAACCAGCCTAGCCGGCGGGCACTGCTGGGCAGGATTGGGAGAAAGCGAGTCATGGCAGAAATGGTACACCACGTTTTTCGCCGGATCGCCATTGCGGCTTTCCACTAGTCGGATATCCACAATGGTGGAAAAGGGGGGCTATGACGATACTGCC
>CAYWNX010000272.1:0-4000 GCA_964459735.1 uncultured Dechloromonas sp.
CCTGGCTCTGCTCTGGCGGCCTGCGACCGTTTCATCAAATTGCACCCGAACCACCCGGCTGTGGATTACGCTTATTACCTGAAGGGGCTGATCAACTTCAATGAAGACATGGGCCTTGTCGGCTACATCAGCTCACAGGATCCGACCGAGCGAGACCCGGTTGCCGCCCGCGACTCTTTCGATGCTTTCAAAGAGTTGGTTACCCGCTTCCCGAACAGCAAGTACGCACCGGATGCGACCCTTCGCCTCAAATATCTGGTCAACGCCATGGCTTCGCAGGAAGTCAATGTTGCCTACTATTACTTCAAGCGTGGCGCTTACATTGCTGCTGCCAATCGCGCCCAGTATGCGATCAAGACTTACCCCGAAACACCGGCTGTCGAAGAAGCTATGTTCATTCTGCTCAGGGCTTACGACAAACTGGGCATGAACGATCTGCGCGACGATGCCGATCGTGTGATGCGCATGAATTTTCCGAA
This sequence comes from uncultured Dechloromonas sp., assembly GCA_964459735.1. Lineage (GTDB taxonomy): Bacteria > Pseudomonadota > Gammaproteobacteria > Burkholderiales > Rhodocyclaceae > Azonexus. The sequence goes on from CAYWNX010000272.1 coordinate 480, forward strand.
CAGCCGTTTCTACAAAGATGGTCTGGATCGCAAGACCGCCTGGTGGAAACTCTGGTAGTCAGCTGCCTTGCTTGATGGCCAGAATGGCTTGATTGCGCAGCGTTCGTAGCAAAGACAACTCGTTTTCCGGGATCGAAATCCCACCCGGCTCGTCCCGGTCGGCGTAGATCAGAGCCACCGGGTTGCCCTTGATGTTGAGGGGAAACAGCACGAAGGAGTGTGCCGGCACTGCCTTGCGGTACCAGTCGGGAACGCGCGCGGCAATCTTCGGGTCGTTGATGTCGCTAATCAGGATATCGACCCCTTTTGATGTCGCGACATGAAAAATATCCGGGGTGAAGCTCAGCGGAAAGCGGAATGCCCTGGCGACTTCGTTGGCATTCGGCCCAAAGCCGAAACGTCCCTGCATGCAGCCTGCCTTGGCATCGCGAATGCACAAGACAACGCGCTTGAAGCCCATCGCCCGATACATGGTTTCGAGAATGATGCGCAGGATGTCGTTCAGTTTGAAACCATCCACCAGCGTATTGCTGATGTCCTGAATACCGGCGGTCAGGATCGCCTGAGTGTCGACGACCTGCTCTGATTCGCTGGCGTCGATACTGAATGAGTCATGCGGCCCCTTGTCCTGCAGCAGGGTGCCATTGAGGGAATCTTCGCCATTTTTAGCGTCGACCGTAGCAGTTTGCCCAGCTGCGCCTTGAGCGAACTGGCGCATCTGTTTGCCGAAGGTGGTTTGTTGCATGTTGAGGTGAATGATTCGGGCAAAATCGGCAACCTCCTCGACGGCGCGTTGTACCGTTTGCTGTATATCCTTGGCCTCAAGCGAAATGGCATCGGCGAAACGCAGCATGGCTTTTTTCATGTCGCGGTCGCGAGCTTCCGGAGTCGCTTGCGCAATCATGTCGCACAACTCGTTTGAAAAACCGGAAACGACGCGCAGGCGCTCTTCCTGCGTCACTGCTTTTTTAACCCGCCCCGTCGGCAATTTGCGCATCGTGCCAACAATCAGCGGCGGGAACCCCCACTGCCGAGCAATGGCGATGCCCATTTCCTCGAAGGAGATGCCAAGCACCTGCATTGCCGCAATGTCCTCACTGCAACTTTTCTGGGCGATGATGCGACGAATTTCGTCCGACTCTTCGGGAAAATAGAATTGCGAGAGCAGGCGACCCAGGCTGTGAAAAAGCGAGCAGATAAAGGTTTGCTCCAGGTCGCGCATTTGGGCCGTGGCGGTGATGTCCTTGGCAATAATCCCGGCCAGGTTAGCCCGCAGAAAATCTTCCTTGAGCTGGTTGGCATTCCCCTTGTTCTGCAAATGTTCAAACAGCAGCACGGTAATCGCGATATTGCGCACCGCCTCAAAGCCCAGGACGATCACCGCCCGGGAAACCGTACTGATGCTGCCGCCGCCAGCGGGCCGGAAATAGGCGGAATTGACCAAACGGAGAATCTTATTGGTCAGGGCAAAATCCTTGAGGATGGTGCTCGATAGCTTGGTAATACTCTCTGTTTCGCTGTTGGCAATCTTGTTGATGGCGCTGACCGACTCAGATAGCGCCGGGAAATCACTTTTGTGGCGCATACGGCGGAGCAGGAAATCGAGCGTTGCCTGTTTGCCTTCGCCGGTACTCTGGGCTTCATCCTCCGGATCGAGATAATTGTCGAGCGCCTCGGCAAACTGGGCCGCTGTCTGGTAGCGGACAGAAGGATCGCGAGCCAGCGCTTTGTACAAAACACTGCTCAAACGCTCGTCGACCGCAGCACTGGCGGGCAACCTGATATCTTCATTGGCAATGCGGTGCATGACCTGGAAAACATTGCTGCCTTCGACGGCGCGCCGGCCGGCCAGCATTTCGAAGAGAATCAGGCCGGCGGCAAAGACGTCCGAGCGCTCGCCGATTTCGCGCCGTTCAATGTATTCCGGCGCCATGTAGGCGGGTGTGCCGGTATATTCCTCGGTGTTTTCACTTGGCGTACCGATCCGGGCTGCGATGCCGAAATCCATCACCCGCGGCGTATTGTTTTCATCGATCAGGACATTCGATGGCTTCAGGTCACGGTGAATGATGCCTAACGCATGGGCATGGGAAATCGCGTCGAGGATTGGCCGCAAAATGCTTGACGCCTTGACCGGCGACAGCGCGCCGCTTTGCCGCAAAAACTCGGCCAGGTTTTTGCCCGGTACATATTCGAAGACCAGATAGAGATCGCCACCCTCCTCGCCCGCCTCGAAAATCGGCACGATATTCGAGTGACGCAATTTGCTGACGGTGCGTGCTTCATCGAGCAATACCTTGTTCTGGGCCAGATCGGGCTGGGTGAAATGAACGGTCTTGATCGCAATTTCACGTTGCAACTGCGGGTCGAAGCCCAGGTAAACCGTACTTTGGGCACCGCGGCCCAATTCCCCGCGTACTTCAAAACGGCCGATTTTTTTGCTCATTCTTTTTCTTCTGTTTCTTCTATCCAGATCAGGCCAGGAATACCGTCGGCACTCCCATAAACAATTGCCATCTGGCCAAAGTCTTCGGCCAGCGCACAGGCATCTTCAAGTGCTATATCGGCGACAAAACAGCTTTCCTCAAGCAGGCCGCTATCGTCGTCCGGGAGATTTTCACCGGCATAGGGCTCATAGTTACCTTCGAGCAGATCACACTCAAGCTGCGATTGACGCTCGGCATTCTTTGCCGCATCGATGCGCTGTGAGCCGGGGTTATACGCCGAAATGATCGCAAAGTTTGAACAGCCGGCAGTTTCCAGCCAACAGCTCAGGGTTTCATTGGGCTGCCCAATCCGCAAGTCGGCGAAACCAGCCGGCAGAAAAACCCGGTAGGTCGTTGCGCGGTAGGCTGCTTCCAGTTCACTCGTCTTCGCCATCTAAATCCGTTACTCCAATCAAATTTTCAGACTCACCCACTGGCAGCGCCTCAACTTCCTTCAGCCTGCGTGAAAGCTGGCGTGTCCGGGTTTCTGCCTTGCTGATGCTATTGCTCGCTTCGTCAAGCTTTTTCTTGGTATGGGCCAGTGCTTCGCCGAACTTGCCAAACTCGGTCTTTACGGCGCCAAGGACAGCCCAAACCTCGGCCGAACGTTGCTCGATAGCCAGCGTCCGGAAACCCATCTGCAGGCTGTTGAGCAGTGCCGCCAGCGTTGTCGGCCCTGCCAGACTGACACGGTGATCGCGTTGCAGCGTTTCAGCCAGTCCCGGCCGGCGTAGCGCTTCTGCGTACAAGCCTTCGATCGGTAGGTAAAGCATGGCAAAGTCAGTCGTATGTGGCGGCGAAATATATTTTTCGCGGATGCTCTTCGCCTCGTTTTTCAGGCGCATCTCGATGGCTTTTGCTGTTTCCTCGACCGCTGCCGGATCACACCTATCCTGGGCGTCGAGCAAACGCTGGTAATCCTCGATCGGAAATTTGGCGTCGATGGGTAGCCAGACCACAGCCCCGTCGCCCTTGCCCGGCAAACGAATGGCAAAATCAACCCGCTCGTTGCTGTCCGGCCGGGTGGCGACATTG
>CAYWNX010000273.1:0-3982 GCA_964459735.1 uncultured Dechloromonas sp.
GGTGATAGTCGGCACGCTGCGGCACACCGAACAGTTTATCGACCTCCGGGAGCAGGCGAGCCAGGGCGCCGCAATCGCGCAGCACTTCGATCATGCGCGACGGCGTGTTCTCCATCAGGCCCTTGGCCAGTTCCTGCCAGACGCGTTCGGCCACCAGATGATCAACCTCGCCGCTGGCGACCATGCCGCGCATCAGGGCCAGGGTTTCCGGCGCCACTGAAAAATCGCTGAAACGGGCAGCAAAACGGGCAATACGCAGAATACGGACGGGATCTTCGGCAAAGGCCGGGCCGACGTGACGGAGGATTTTGGCCTGTAAATCGCGTTGACCGCAGTAAGGGTCAATCAGCTCGCCATCGGCACCTCTGGCCATCGCGTTGATGGTCAGATCGCGGCGGGCGAGATCTTCTTCCAGCGTCACATCGGACGCAGCGTGAAAGGTGAAGCCGTGGTAGCCGTGACCGCTCTTGCGCTCGGTCCGGGCCAGCGCATATTCCTCATGCGTTTTCGGGTGCAGGAAAACTGGGAAATCCTTGCCGACCGGGCGATAGCCTGCCGCCTGCATGGCCTGCGGAGTGGCGCCGACCACGACGTAGTCGCGATCGGCGTTGGACCGGCCGAGTAGTTCATCGCGGACCGCGCCGCCGACGATGTAGATTTTCATCGGCGGCCGAGGCCGCTTATCGCCCCGCCCGGTAGCGGTAGCTGTCGAGCTTGCCTTTTGGCGTATTGAGCGCAACGTAGCTCGGCGCGATGGCTTCAAGCGCTGTCGGCTGCCAGTTGGCCGGCAGCTTGCAGGCACTGTCGCAAACGCTGTCGATCTGCATGGAACGCAGGTTGTCCGGCGACATCAACGGTTTCGGCGCCAGCCACATCAGGCCAGCCTGCAGGTAGGCAAAGCCTTCAGAAAGCGGAATGACCTTGGCGGTACTGCCACACAGTTCTGCGGTGTAATCAACCAGTTCGCGCAGGGTATAAACCTTGGGACCAACCAGGTCGTAGGCTTGGGAAAAAGTGGAAACCTCAGCCAGGCTATCGACAAAAGCATCGGCAACATCGGCCGCCCAGACGGGCTGGAAACGCGCATGACCGAAACCGAGCGGGAAGAAAGGCAACTTCTTCAGGACGTTGGCGAACATGGTGATGAACGAATCGCCCAAGCCAAAAATAACCGAGGGACGGAAAACAGTCACATCGAGCTCGTTTTTCGCCGCCATGACGACAGCTTCACCATCGCCCTTCGAGGCGAGGTACTCGGACGGCCCCTTCGGGTTGGCATGCAGCGCGCTCATGTGGACCAGGCGGCGAACACCGGTGGCCTTGCAGGCGGCGACGATCTTCTTCGGCAAGTCGACATGCACCTCGGCGAAATCGCGGCTGTACGGGAATTGCACATCGTGACTGTGCAGAATGCCGACCAGATTGATCACGGCGTCGTGGCCGCGCATCAATTCGATCAGTGTTTGTTCGCAGTGAATGTTGGCTTCCGGCATTTCGACGCCGGGCTGCATGATCAGCGCCTTGGTGCGTTCGCGGCGGCGGGTCGGTACGGTGACTTCGATACCGCGCTGCGACAGACGATTGACAATGTAGGTACCGACGAAACCGCTACCCCCCAGCAGCAAGACCTTTTTGATGTCCATGTGGAACCCCGGAAACTTGTTTCGTAAAACGCGGATTTTAAGGCAAATTCGGGCTTTTCGGGCAGGCTTGTCACCTAACCGTCAATGCTTGATGGCAAGAACCGGGTTCAGGTCTTTGTCGTGCGCCGCAAGGCCCGGTCGGCAGCAGCGTCGAACAGGGAGGTCGAACTGCAGACCCGGGCCACCCCCTCCTGGAATTGCTGGTCCAGAATGGCCGGGTGCATGGCCAGCACCAGCCCGAAATCCGGATTGTAAAACAGTGCCCGCTGGCTCGTCGGGCTGAGGTACGCGAGGTAGGCAACGCAGCTTGCGCCATCAGCGAGGCGGATTTCGAGCCAGTCACCCGGTTGGCAAGACAGGGATAGCGAAATTGCGGGTTGGCTGCTGGCAAAATCAAGCGTGCTCAAGCGCCATTCGCCAGCGCGCAGTTCGCCGGCAACAGGTTTGCCGGCGGCTTTCTGTGGCAAGCCTGCTTCGATCGTCCCCATTTCAGTACGGCCGGGAGTTTCGGCCGCGATGACGCCCTGCCCCATACGCAAGGCCTGGGTTTGTAGCGAGAAAGTTGCGTCGAGAAAAGCTGCCTGGGCTTCAGCTGGCATATCGACGCGCTCCATGCCGGCTTTCAGCAGCTTCAATATTTCCGGTAAACGCCTGGCCAGGGCCTTGCGGTCTTCTGCCTCTGCCTTGGGTTCAAATGTCCACAACAACTCTTCAATAACCTTGTTGTGGGCTTGCCACTGGCTGCTGTCCGGGCCATGTTCGGCCAACACCAGTTGCAGAACCTGGCGCCAGGTGTTGTCGAGAAAGTCGTGAATCGGCGCGGGGAGACCGCGCTCGATCAATTTGTCGAGCGCCCGGCGAGATTCGACGGCCGCCTGATCGCGCTGGTCGATCTGTTCAAACAGCGGTATATACGGCTGAGCGCCCTGGGCGAGGCTGGCATTCCGCTCGGCGATCAGCGCCTCGACCTGAGCCAGCGCCGCGTTAACCGCGGCGATATCGCCCTTGAAACCGCTGCGCAGTTGTCCGGCAATCTCGAATAGCCGCTTGCATATCGGATGACGCGCCGGAACATCGAGCGGCAAACCGAGCATCGCTACGCCCATGCGGTCAAGGAGCCGGCGGGCCGGATGAGCGGCATCACTAAAGAAGCTGGCATCTTGCATGGCAAGCTTCAGCATGCTGATTTGCAGGCTGGAAATGACCGCCTTCAGTGCATCGGGTAGCTTCGGGTGATCAAGAATTGATTCAAAAATCATCGCCAGCGTATTGATCGCCAAGCCTTCCGGTGCCGTGGCCGGAACGCCCAGTTCGGCAGCGCTGAGGGATTTTGGCGGCGGCGGTGAACCGGCAGTTTCGTCCGAAAACAAACCCGGAATCAGTGCTTCCAGGCGGGGGGAGGTCGCGATTGGGGTAAAGCCGCCCTGCCGATCCAGTTCGTCCAGCCGGAAGATCAGGCGCTCCATCGTTGCCTGGCTCATCAATGAAGCTAGCTTGCCACTGCCGGCTTTCGTCACAGGCTGCGCCATCGTCGGCAGCCGGGAAAGCAGTGCCTGTTGCAGGGCCAGCATAGTGGTTTCGGCCTCGGCCATGCCGGCGACGGCATCCTGCCGGGTGTTATCGGCGCTACTGACAATACTCGGCTGAGCTGCCTCGGCCCCCTGTCCAGCCAGAAAATCGTTGATCTCGACATAGAGCGCAGGCAGGTTCAGTTGCAGCCTGGCTTCAATCCGCTCAAGCAAATCCAGCTTTTTGTCGAGCGTTATTGCACCGGCGGCATCAAACATCTCTTCCAGTCCGCGAACGATGGCATTCGGCCCGACTGGATTGTGGCTTTTCGCGAGATCCGTCCGCTTGAGCAAGGTGACAAAGCGCAGATGGATTTTCCACAGCTCGCCACCCGCGTCCTGAAAGAGCTGGGCACTGATGTTATCCAGCCGCAATTCGAGCTCGAGATCGTCGTCACCCATCAGCGTCAGATGCGAAGCGGTCAGGCCATTGACCTCTTCCCGGAAGCTGCCGCGCCGACTAGCGATGACTTCATCAAAATAAGCCCCAGCCCCGCGCAGGATCGCCTGAACAGCCGGCCCGGAAAGGATGCCGCTTGCCTGAAGCAGCGCGCCGAGGCGCTGCAGGAAAAGTGCACGGCAGGCGGTGATGGTTTCGAAGGCGTCTGGCGGGGTCGACATCGTGGTGAGCGCTATGGCAACTCGGCGTCCTTCATGGCCTCGGATGAGCGGGCACCGACCGTGCCGAGGCGAGCTTTCAGGGAGTCCGGTTTGCCGTTGAAAAGAGCAGAATAATAGACCGAGTTGCTCATGACTTTTTTGACGTAGTCA
>CAYWNX010000274.1:0-3981 GCA_964459735.1 uncultured Dechloromonas sp.
TTCCGATGCGATGAAGGCGCAGGGCCGTGCTGCCGGTGCCACCGGGTGGTTGGTCAAGCCCTTTGACCCGCAGAAACTGATCGAAGTCGTCCGCAAGGTAATCGGCTGAGTTGAAGCCGTCAGGCCAGCCTTGATGCTGGTATCCGTTGCATTCGATTTCCGGCTGCCGTGCCAGGCGCAGTCGAGGTGAGGGGGTGGCATGGCTATCGACATGACTCAGTTCTACCAGGTGTTCTTCGAGGAATCGGAGGAACACCTGACGGCAATGGAAACACTGCTGCTTGATCTGAATATCGAAAATCCGGACTCGGAGCAGCTCAACGCCATTTTCCGGGCTGCGCACTCGATCAAGGGGAGCGCCGGGACTTTTGGTTTTACCGACCTGGCCGCAACGACGCACATCCTTGAAAACCTGCTCGACCGTATTCGCAAACGCGAACTTGGCTTGCGGGCCGATATGGTGGATGCCTTTCTCGAATGTGGCGACCTGCTGCGCGGTATGCTGGAGGGGCATCAAGGGCGGGGTAGTGTTACGCCGGAAGCGATTGAGGCTATTTGTGCGCGGTTGCGCCAGTTGTCGTCCGATCAGCCCGTTGCTGCCAAGCAGGAGCCGGCTGTCGAGCTGTCGTTGCCAGCAGTATTGGACGCAATCCCGGTTGTCACCGAACCCGCCGGCAAACGTGTTTTCGATATTCAGTTCCTGCCGACAGAGCTTTCGGCCAAGGGCGAAGGCGTTGTCAATCTGCTCGATGAGCTACGGGCAATAGGCAATCTTGAGATCCTCGGCCAGCCTGCTCCGGAGGCGGGCAACTTCGGTTTCTGGCAACTGCGACTGATTACCGATGTGTCGCAGGCGGATTTTTCCGAGCAGATCGATTTCATTGCCGACCATGGTGCCTGGCGGGTGACTGAAGACAAGTCGGTTGCGGTCAACGGTACTTCGGCCTTCGGATTTTTCGAGGATCAACCCGGTGTGCCCGACGAAGATCGCGGCTATGGATTCTTTACCTCGGTTGCGGGGGAGCCGGTCAGCGATTTGAGCACTGCCACCGGCCAGATCGCCGAGGACGATGGCTACGGCTTCTTCGAACCCCTGCCCGCTGGGGCGCCGCTCGTTGAAGACGCACCGATGGCCGAAGAGGGTGACGGCTATGGATTTTTTGCGCCGCTGCCGCCGGTTGCGGTTACAGCAGCCCACGAGCCAGCCATGGCCGAGGAGGGCGATGGCTACGGTTTCTTCATGTCGATCGCTCCACCGGTGCCTGAAGCGTCTGTGCCGTCGATTCAAGGACCAAAGATCGAGCCGGCAGCGGTTGCCGTGGAAAAGCCGGAACTACCACCGCGAGCAGCCAGAGCGGCTGCACCAAATGCCGCTGCCGCCGACTCTTCGATCCGGGTCAGTATCGAAAAAGTCGATCAACTGATTAATCTGGTCGGCGAACTGGTTATTACGCAATCCATGTTGCTGCAGACGGCGACACAGTTGCAGGATAGTGCGCCGGAGCGCCTGCTTCACGGCCTGGTACAACTGGAACGTAATACCCGTGATCTGCAGGAATCGGTGATGTCGATCCGGATGATGCCGATTTCCTTCGTTTTTTCCCGCTTTCCGCGGGTGGTGCGCGACCTTTCCGGCAAACTCGGCAAGCAGGTCGAGATCAAGACGACCGGTGAAACGACCGAACTCGACAAGAGCCTGATCGAGCGCATTACCGACCCGCTGACCCACCTGATTCGCAATAGCCTGGATCATGGTATCGAAACGCCGGAAAAGCGTGTCGCCGCCGGCAAGAGCCCGGTCGGCACCATTACGCTGAAGGCTTACCACCAGGGTGGGAACATTGTCATTGAGGTCGGTGACGACGGTGCCGGCTTGCCGCGCGACAAGATTCTCGCCAAGGCGCGCGAAAGGGGTTTTCCGGCGTCGGATCAGATGACTGACCAGGAAGTTTTCAGCCTGATTTTCGAGGCCGGCTTTTCAACCGCCGATCAGGTGACGGACGTTTCCGGCCGTGGCGTCGGGATGGATGTCGTGCGGCGAAATATTCAGTCGATGGGCGGCCGGGTCGAGATTGAGTCAATCTTCGGGGTCGGCACCCGGATGACGGTGCGCCTGCCTTTGACGCTGGCCATTCTCGATGGCATGTCGGTGGCGGTGGGCGACCAGACCTACATTTTGCCGCTCTCCTATGTGGTCGAGTCGCTGCAGCCCCAGACGGGCGATATCAAGACACTCTCCAATCAGGCACGGCTCATTCAGGTGCGCGGCGAGTATTTGCCGGTCGTCGTCTTGCACGAGGTCTTCAATATCAAGTCGAGCTGGACCGACTTTACGCAGGGCATCATGGTCGTGCTTGATGCCGACGGGGCCAAGGCGGCGCTGTTTGTCGACGCGCTGGTCGGTCAGCATCAGGTGGTGATCAAGAGCCTGGAAGCCAATTACCGGCGGGTAGCGGGAGTATCCGGCGCCACCATCATGGGCGATGGCCACGTGGCGATGATTCTCGACGTGTCGGCAATTGCCGGCATGGCCAAATCGAATATGCAGAAGGCCGGCTGACGGCTGAACCAGGGAGCAAAACATGGAAGTAATGACGCATAGCGGTGCGGTGGCGGGCGATGGAGATTCGATCGCCAGCGAGTATCTGACCTTTACGCTGGGCAGCGAGGAGTACGCGATTGACATCCTGAAAGTGCAGGAAATCCGCGGTTACGAGCAGCCGACGCTGATCGCCAATGCGCCGCCATTCATCAAGGGAGTGATCAACCTGCGCGGCATCATTGTTCCCGTGGTCGATCTGCGCATTAAGTTCAATCTGGGCACGATCGAATACACGCCGTTTACCGTGGTGATTATCCTGAATGTGGCGCGGCGGGTGATCGGTGTTGTGGTCGACAGCGTTTCCGACGTGATTTCGCTGACCCAGTCGCAAATCCGTCCGGCGCCGGACTTCTCCGGAACCTTCGATACCCGCTACATCCAGGGGCTGGCCTCGCAGGGGGCGCGCATGATGATCGTCACCGATATCGAGCGTCTGATGACCAGTGCCGATATGGAATTGATCGACGCCGTTGGCGAGTGATCGGCAAGACGCTGCAGCAAGGAAGCGCAACATGTTGAATTTACGCAATTACAGGATTGGCACTCGGCTGATCATGACGACGCTCGGGGCGCTAGGCCTGATGCTCGCCTTTGTGGCGATCGGGATCCTCAGCCTGAGCGCCATCGGTAACAAGGTGGACGGTATTGTCCATAGCAATATCAAGCAGACTGAACTGGCCGTCGAGATGCAGAAGCGCAATCTGCTGATTGGCCGGGATGTGCGCACGGCGTTGATGGTTGAAGAAATCGAGCAACAACTTGGCGAGCAGAAAAAAGTGGAGGCGGATCTGCAGGTTTATCGGGATGCCGAGAGCCGGATCGAGACTTCTTTGGACTCGGCCAGGGCGCGGGATGTTTTCAGCCGGATCGTCCCCGCCCGAAAAGCAGCGGAGGAGTCGATCAGCCGAATGTTCGTGTTGATCAAGGCGGGAAATCGCCCCGAGCTTGAAGCGCATTTTTTCAATGATTTCAGCCCGAAAATGGCGAGCTGGTTTGACACGGTCGGTGCCTTTGTCGATCTCCAGAAAGAAAACAACCTGCAGGATGTTGCGGAAATCAACGAGATCAAGTCCGGTGTCCAGACAACCATGCTTCTTCTTGTCGCGCTGGCCGTGATCATCATGATTCCAGCCGGGCTCTGGGTGACGCGTCAGATCATCGGTCCGCTCCGGGAAGCGGTCGCGGTGGCCAACGCGGTGGCCGGTGGCAAGCTCGACAACGCCATCGATACCCGTGGCAATGATGAGCCGAGTCAGCTCATGGCGGCACTGAGCAGTATGCAGTCGGATCTCAAGGCGCGGATCGACCAGGATAGAAAAATCGCCGACGAGTCGCTACGGGTCAAGGTGGCGCTGGATGTGAGCTCGAACAGCGTGATG
>CAYWNX010000275.1:0-3969 GCA_964459735.1 uncultured Dechloromonas sp.
GGCGGCGAGGAATTCGCCGTCATCATGCCCAATACCGACCTCATCGGTGCCCGTGCCGTTGCCGAGCGGATTTGCGAGGCCGTACGCCACCTGGAAATCCCGCACACCGCTTCCGAAATCAGCCAGTCCGTTACCATGAGCCTGGGCGTCGGGGCAATCATTCCAAACAGCGCTTCCAGCCCGGCGCTACTGGTTGGGGCTGCCGATGCCGCGCTCTATCAGGCCAAGCATTCCGGCCGCAACTGCGTCGTCGTCGCCGAGGCTGAGTAAAACCTGATCACGACCGACGCTGTGCCAATTTGACCAGTCAGCAGGCGTCCTTCCGGCGACGTCTGCCGACGACGCCGATCAGGCCCAGACCAGCCAGCAACAGGGTGAGGGTTTCCGGTTCCGGAATGGCCGAAATCGTTACCGAACCACCGTCCTGGACCGCGAATGCCAAGGCAGAAGGAACAAAGTCGGTGCCATCACAACCGCTCCCGGTATAAGCAGCCATGCCACAGATGATCTCGGAGACCTGCATGCTGTCCGGCCAGGTGGGCAGGTTGAGGATGCTGAGCTGCAACTGGATATTTGATAGCGTAGCCAGGTCGGCGCCATCGGCATTAAACAGATAGCCGGAAACAATGCTGCCCGCAACGCCATTGGCGTTCACGGTAACCAGGTCAGTGTCAGCCACGTAGCCGGAGAAAATATCGAAACTGGCGATCTTGGTTCCGTTATCGGCGCCATAGGTCGCGGCGCTGGTGCCGAAGTCGAAATTCGGGTCGGCGTAGAGATTGATGCTTCCGCTGTTCAGGTGCAACGCACTGGTATCAAAAAAATTGCCGGTGCCGCTCACTGAATAGGTGACGGTTAAATCGTTTGCGCCAAATGGCGCAGTGCCATCAGCGTTAAGGGCGCGATAGACGCCGGTTTCAATGAAGGTAAAAAGTGGTGAGTTGTTGCCATTCGGCAGCAATTGGACGAAACCGACGCCCCCGACATTGATGGCGGAAACGCTGCTCGCGCCGGCCACCCCGCTTCCCAGCGGGTTGATCTGCCAGGCGCTGGCGGCGATGGCTGATTGAGCGGAAACGGCAATGGCCAATGCACCCAGACCGAGCCTTATGCTTTTTGCGTAGTGCTTGAAAGTCATGAAATTCTCTTTTTAAAGGTGTTGCTGCCTGAGCGAATTGCCAGGACATTAACTGCTCCTGGCATAAAGAAGTGGCAGCGGTTTCTAAAAATGACATACAACAATGCTGTGCGATTGTATCGTCAAGAATTCCATAAAACTTTAATGCGATTGCAGGATAGTGCTGATATCGAGAGCTGGGATCAGCCCCTGGCGGCATCGGTCATCCAAACCAAAGCCCTAGCGGCGACGCAATGCCATGTGCGTGGAAATCATTTGTGGCACCTGCTGATCGAGGTCTGAGCCCTGCTGGCAACTGAGCAGCAAATGCAACAGGCCGCTGGTAAAGGCCCAGGTATCGCGCGCCATCGCCAGCGGCTCCAAGCCAGCGCGCAACATGCCTTTTTCTGCCGCCTGCTGGTAGACCCGTTCGATCTTTTCGAGAAACTCCTGTGCCGGACGAGCAACCTCTTCCTGCACGCTGGCAAACTCATCGACATACTCGCAGCGTGAAATCATGATCTCGAAAACTTCGCGAACCACCGAGCAGTCGTCAAGAACGCGGAAAAATTCCTTGAGCGATGCTTCGATGGCATCGAGCGGATTGGCCAAGTCTTCCGAGAACAGGAAGGAATCCGTCCGTTCGACCATCGGCGCAAAAACGTCCTCGCGCATCGCAAAGAACAGTTCCGCCTTGTCCCTGAAATGCCAGTAAACCGCACCGCGCGTAACGCCGGCTGCCTTGGCGATTTTCTCCATGGTAGAACGACTGACCCCGCATTGATGAAATACCGTCCGTGCCGACTCGATAATGTCCTTGCGGGTTTTCTCCGCTTCTTCCTTGGTTTTTCTGACCATTTTCTCTCTCCCGGCCCGGCTGATTGCCACACCTCTGTAAATCTTAAGCCATCGTCAGAGCGGACCAAAATTATTTACATACATCCTTGAATGTATATAATAGCGCAAACTTTCTTGATGGAACAATCCCCCCATGACTTCTGGAAACCTGCCGCGCCGCCGAGCCCTTTCAACAATCCTCGGTGCCACTACGCTGACCGCTGCCCTGCTCGCCGGCTGCTCGGACAACAAACCTCCCGCCGCCCCGGCGATGGGACCGCTGCCGGTCACCGTGCTGGAAGTTCAGCCGCAACGCGTACCCTCCTCCATCGAAGTCATGGCACAAACCGAAGGGGCGCGCGAAACCGAAGTGCGGGCCCGGGTGGGCGGCATTCTGGTCAAACGGCTTTATCAGGAAGGTGAAACGGTCAAGGCTGGCCAACCGTTGTTCCAGATTGACCGTTCGACCTACGAAATCACGCTGGCCGATGCCAAGGCGAAGGCCGAACAGGCCAGCCGCGAAATGAACCGGCTGAAAGGCTTGATTGAAGTGAAAGCCATCAGCCAGAAGGATTACGACGATGCGGTTTCCAACCATTCCATCGCGCAAGCCGCGCTGCATCAGGCGGAGCTGAACCTTTCCTGGACCACGGTGACCGCACCGGTCGCCGGCACCACCGGCCGCGCCGCAAAGTCGGAAGGCAACCTGATCAGCACCGGCGCCGACAGCCTGCTTACTTCGATCTATCAGAGCAACCCGATCTGGGTCCGCTTCAGCCTGGGCGACAGCGATCTGGCCAAGCTCGCCGGCGGTCGCGTCACCAGCAAGAACGTCACTGGCGTCGAACTGATCCTGGCCAACGGCACGGTCTACTCAAAGACCGGCAAGCTCAACTTCCTGGCCAGCAACATCGACACCACGCTGGGTACCCAACAGCTCCGGGCCGAATTCGACAATCAGGAAAACCAGTTGCTACCGGGCCAGTTCGTCCGTATCCGTCTGTTGACCGGAGAGCGCGACGGCGTATTCCTGGTGCCACAAGCCGCCATCGTCCAGACCGAACAGGGGCCGATGGTCATGCTGTCCGCGGCTGAGAACAAGGTTGCCCCGCGCCCGATTCAGGTGGCCGAATGGCGCGGCAAGGACTGGGTTGTCACCGGCGGTCTGCAAGCCGGCGACAAGGTGATTGTCGATAACCTGATGAAGCTGCGCCCGGGCGCGCCCGTGGCGCCGCATCTGCCAGCCGTTCCCGGTGCTGAAGCAGCACCCAAGCCGGCACAGAAGGGTTAAGGCGCGGCCATGTCAAAATTCTTCATCAATCGGCCGATTTTTGCGTCGGTCATCTCGATCATCATCGTCATCGCCGGGCTGGTTGCCTCGCGGGTGCTGCCGATTGCGCAATACCCGCAGATCGCCCCGCCGACCGTGCTGATCACCGCCACCTACCCGGGTGCTTCGGCGGAAACGCTGGCCAAGACCGTCGCTGCGCCGATCGAGGAGCAGTTGAACGGGGTCGAGAACCTGCTCTATTTCACCTCGTCGGCCGCCGCCAATGGCGTGCTGACCATCACCGCCACCTTCGATGTCGGGACCAATGTCGACATTGCTTCGGTCAACGTCAATAATCGGGTAAAAACCGCCGAAGCGCGCTTGCCGGAAGAAGTCCGGCGTAATGGCGTGATCGTCCAGAAGCGCTCCAACGACATTCTGCAAGTCGTCGCGCTGGAGTCGGAAAAGGGCCGCTACAGCACGCTCCTCCTCTCCAATTACGCCAGCCTGAATATTGCCGACGAATTGAAGCGGATCAAGGGGGTCGGCGACGTCACCATTTTCGGGGCTCAGGATTATTCGATGCGCGTCTGGCTGAAGCCGGACCGCATGGCCCAACTGGGCCTGACGACAAGCGACGTTTCAGCCGCCATCAAGGCGCAAAACGCCCAGAATGCGGCCGGCAAGATTGGCCAGGAACCGGCGCCGGGCGACCAGATGCTGGTCTATACCGTCACTGCCAAGG
>CAYWNX010000276.1:0-3969 GCA_964459735.1 uncultured Dechloromonas sp.
TAACAGCATGAAACTCGGGAAACCGCTGCTCAGCGAGGGATGCAGCTCCTTGCCTTCGCCTTCCGGATACCGGGGTTCCGAACCCAACCGGAGGGTTCCGCCGGCTTGGTGGAGCGGCACGAGGCTCAGTAGGCGGCCGCGGCCCGCGGAGGGCGATGATGAGGAACGACATCTGGCGCGTGGACTTCGTGAACGCCCTCGGCAGCGGCCGATGAGCGCGGCCCCGTCATGCGAACCGCAGTTCTGGACATTTCATTCTTTGTTCTCGGCCCATCGGAGGTATCTTGCGCTGGGGATGAATGACGGCGCTCTGGTGGGCTTTGGCAAGTCCAGCCCGCCGAAAGTCTCCCGAGGAGAGACACGCCCGTGAACCAATTCGCCCCCGCAATCGCGCTCGCAACAGTCACCGGCCTCGCGGCTTCATCCGCGATGGCCACCGTCACTATTTCCACCGTCCCCGTCGGCAACCTCGGCAACGCCGCGGACCCGGCCACGGGCGGCGTCTACGGCTCGGTGGCCTACTCGTACAACATCGGAAGCACCGAAATCACCAACGCGCAGTACGCCGCGTTTCTCGCCGCTGTGGCCGCGACCGACACGAACAGCCTCTACAACCCGGAAATGGCCGGCGAGTTCGGCGGCATCACCCGCTCCGGATCGCCCGGCTCTTACACCTACGAAGCGGCGAGCGGGCGTGAGAACAACCCGGTGAACTTCGTGTCCTTCTGGGACGCGACGCGATTCGCCAACTGGATGCACAACGGCCAGCCGACGGGGGCGCAGGACAACGGCACCACCGAGGATGGCGCCTACACACTGACCGCCGGTGGAATCACCGCGAACACCATCACCCGCAACGCGACCGCAAAGTGGGCCGTGACCAGCGAGGACGAGTGGTACAAGGCGGCGTATCACCAGCCCGCCAGCCAAGGCGGAGACGCGGACGACTACTGGCTCTAGCCCACCTCGGGCAACACCATCACGAACGCGCAGGCGAACTACAACTTCTTCATCGGCAACACGACGCCCGTCGGTTCGTATGCCGCGAACTTCAACGGGGCCTTCGACATGGGCGGGAACGTCTTCGAGTGGAACGAGGCGATCATCTCCGGCTCCCTCCGCGGCATTCGGGGCGGATCGTTCCAGGGGAATGCCAGCCTTCGAGCCGACGTGCGCAACGACGAGGCCCCGGCGATCGAGATCGTGATCACCGGGTTTCGCCTCTCCAAGCTGACACCGAATGTGCTCGGGGATCTGAACGGAAGCGGCGAGGTGGATGGCGCCGACCTGGGCATGCTGCTGGGAGGGTGGGGCCTACCCGCGGCCGACCTGAATGACGACGGCATCACCGACGGCGCGGATCTCGGCATCCTGCTGGGCGCGTGGACAAGCTGATGAACGCATCGCGATCGGCTTTGCAGCGCCGGACATGAGCGCGGCGGCCTCCAAGAGCCTGAGGCAGTCTGCACGCGCGACTCACGCCCCACGCCGGCGCCGACTCGCTTCCAGCAGTGCTTCATCCGGACATCCCGGCTCCGGACCGCGCCGTCCAACTATCGCATGGCGATGAACACGGCCAGCAGCAGCGCGGCCACCGAACCCAGGGCGATCCCCACGATCAGGAACGCCATCATCGCCTGACTCATGCCGTACGAGGTGCGGTACGGGTCGTATCCCAGCCCGGCATCGCCGGCCTTCGCTGAGACGGGGCGCTTGAGGCGCACACGGTCGTTGTCGAACTTCTCGAGGAGGACCCATCCGGCTCTGGCCTCCTCCGCCAAGGCCTGCTGCAGCCGCTCCGGCTTCCCGAAGGCGCCCGTCGCCGAGCGCAGCACCTTGAACTCCCAGCCGTCGTTCAGGTCCGCGTTCGAATAGCCGCTCATGGTCTCTTCCTCCTCGCGTCGACGGCGTGCGGCGGCGGCTGCGGCAGCCGCGATGGCTCCTGCGCTCATTGAAGCCTCCTCAGCGTTGGTCGCCGGGACTCGCGACGGGCGACGGCGCGCCACGGCGCGGCGCGGGTCCGACCCGCCCCGGTGAGTCTAACGTGGGGCGTGCTCGCTACGCTCCTCATCGTTGGGCGAGGTCGATCCATCCCCAGTGTTCGTGACCGGGGCTACCGGCTACATCGGTGGACGGCTGGTGCCGCGCCTGCTGGAGCGCGGGTATCGCGTGCGGTGTCTTGCCCGCAGTGCGGCGAAGGTTGCCTCCCGGCCATGGGCAGGCTCCTGGCACGATCGCCTTGACGTGGTGGAGGGAGATGCGGCCGATGGTGCCCTCCTGGAGTCCGGCATGCGTGGCTGCGTGGCGGCCTACTACCTGGTGCACTCGATGGATGCGGCGGGTCCGGAGTACCGGCGGCGCGATCGCGAGCTCGCCGGGACGTTCGGACGGGCGGCCGCGCGGGCGGGCGTCGGCCGGATCATCTACCTCGGAGGGCTCGGGGAGACGGGGGACGGGCTCAGCGAACATCTCTCGTCCAGGCGGGAGGTGGAGGCTGCGCTTCGCGGCGGCGAGGCCGAGGCGACTGGCGGCAGCGCGGTTCCGGTCACCGTCCTTCGCGCGGCCATGATCATCGGCTCCGGATCGGCGTCGTTCGAGATCCTCCGCTACCTGGTGGAGCGGCTTCCGATCATGATCACGCCCCGCTGGGTCAGCACGGAGTCGCAGCCGATCGCGGTCCGCGACGTGCTGCACTACCTGATCGCGGCGCTGGAAGCGCCCGCCACGCTCGGGCGGACCCTGGACATCGGCGGTCCCGAGGTGCGGTCGTATGCGGAGATCATGCGGGAGATGGCGCGTGCCCTGGGTCTCCGCAGGCGACTGGTGATCCCCGTGCCTGTGCTCTCGCCGCGGCTGAGTTCGCTCTGGATTCATCTCATCACACCGCTGCACGCACGCATCGCCCGGCCGCTCGCGGAGGGCCTGAGGAACCGCGTGGTCTGCCGCGACGATGAGGCCGAGCGACTCATGCCGCACCCGGCCGGCAGCCCGCGGCTGACGATCCGCGAGGCGATGGACGCGGCATTGGGGAAGCTCCGCGGCGGCGCGGTGGAGACGGCGTGGTCCGATGCGGGCGTGATGCCGGGCGATCCATCGTGGGCGGGCGGGACGGAGTTCGTGGATCGCCGCGAGGCGCTGGCCGAGGCGGCGCCGGCGGCTGTGTGGTCCGCGGTCTGCTCGCTGGGTGGGGAGCACGGGTACTACGCCGTGGACTGGCTGTGGCGGCTCCGAGGGTTTCTGGACCGGCTTGCAGGCGGGCCGGGCCTCCGGCGCGGCCGCCGGAGCGAAGGCGACCTGCGTCTGGGCGACGCCCTTGACTTCTGGCGCGTCACGGCGATCGAACCGCCGCGCCGCCTGGAGCTGACCGCGGAGATGAAGCTCCCGGGCGTGGCGACGCTGAGCTTCCAGGTGGAGGCCGCACAGGCCGGCGGCAGCCGTTCCCGCCTGGTCATGACCGCACGCTTCCGCCCCCGCGGGCTGCTGGGCATCGCCTACTGGTACAGCGTGCTCCCGCTGCACGGGATCGTCTTCCGCGGAATGATGAGGGGGCTGGTGCGGGCGGCCGCGGGCGTCGCTACCGGCAGGGGCCCCACGATCCGAGGAGGATCCCCAGGTCCGCGCCGTCCACGCCGCCCTGGCCGTTGATGTTCGCGATGCATGCCCCGCACGGCCCCCAGCTTCCCAGCATCACGCCCAGGTCCGCGCCGTCGACGATGCCGTCGTTGTTGAGGTCCGCCGGGCACTGGAACGAGACGGTGCTGCCGGGGTTCTGGGCGAGGAACGACACCTCCGCCGGTGTGAGGGCCTCGTTGTAGATCTGGACGTCGTCGATCCGCCCGTCCAGGAACCCCAGCCCCTCCGCCTGCCCGATGGTGAGCGGGTAGGAGGCGTTGGGGACGAAGACGTCGTACTCCACGCTCCCAAGCGAGTTGCCGTCCACGTAGAAGGTGAACGCCTGTCCCAGCCGCG
>CAYWNX010000277.1:0-3969 GCA_964459735.1 uncultured Dechloromonas sp.
GGACTGCAGGTGGCGGTGATCGCCCGGCGGCCGCATGGCTATTTCATCACACACGTCGAGGGGCGGCAGTTTCCGATTGTCAATGGCGTGATGCTCGATGCCCAGGCGCGTCCGCTAAAAGATCATGACGTGATTGAAATTGCCGGTATCAAAATGGAATTTTTCCTCAAGGCTTGAGGAAAATTTAAGGCAAGTGCTTTATCGCCCTGAAAACGCGATTGATTTGTCCTGGCCACTAACGTTATCGCGAAAAAGCACCTTGCCTGCTTCATCCTTGGAGCATTGTTGTTGGCGAGGCAACATGTGATCGGGTCAAGGTCAAATCCGCCCAGTGCATTGTGGAACGGTGTCACTACTTATCAGACTAAATAAGCATGAAACTACGCGTCCTCGGTTGTAGCGGTGGCATTGGTGGCCGGCATCTGCGCACTACCTCGTTTCTGGTCGATCACGATATTCTGCTCGACGCCGGTACCGGTGCCGCCGATTTGTCGATTGTCGAACTGGCCGCCATCGATCACGTCTTCCTGACGCATTCCCACCTCGATCACATCGCCTCGTTGCCGCTGATGATCGACACCGTAGCCGACCGCCGCCGCCAGCCGCTGACGGTATATGGCACCGAAGCCGTTCTGGCGATCCTGCGTCAGCATATTTTCAACGGTGCCATCTGGCCGGATTTCTCCGAGTTGCCCAGTCCCGACCAGCCTTTCATGCGTTACCAGACGATTGAGCCGGGGCAAACGGTCAGCCTCGACCGTCGCCATTTCACGGCACTGCCGGTGGACCATACCGTGCCGGCGGTGGGTTATCGCCTCGACTCCGGTGCCGCCAGTCTGGTTTTTTCCGGTGATACCGGGATTTGCGATGCCTTCTGGCAGGCGGTCAACCGGATCGATAACCTGAAACACCTGATTATCGAGTGCGCCTTTTCCAATCGCGAACAGGGCTTGGCCATGCGTTCCAAGCATCTCTGCCCCGCGCTGTTGGCCACCGAGTTGCGGAAACTGGAATCTCAGTGCGATATCCACATTACCCATTTGAAACCCGGGCAGATTGAATTGACGATGGAAGAAATTGAGCACTGCCTCGGCGATTTCAAGCCCGGGATGCTGCAAAACAGTCAGCTTTTCGAGTTCTGAATGCCGTTAACCGCCAGTATCCCGAATCGACTGGCCCCTCCCCGCAGGTTGCACAATGGAAACGCTTGACGACCTTTTTCGCCGCCTTGAGCAGCTTAACGATATCGGCGCCTCGCTCTCCAACGAGCGCAATCTGCAACTGCTGCTGGAAAAAATCCTGCTCGCCGCCAAAACCATTACGCGGGCCGATGGCGGGACGCTTTATCTGCTCTCCAAAGACAAGTTGCACCTGCATTTCGAAATCCTTCGCACCGATTCACTGCTCCTCGCTTTCGGTGCTTCCAGCGGCCAGCCAAGCTCCGGCAAGTTCCCCGATCTGCCCTTGTACAAGAATGACGGCTCGCCCAACAACAGCATGGTTGCCGCTTACGCCGCGCTAACCGGCCATACCGTCAATATCGCCGATGCCTACATGGCTGAGGGCTTCGATTTTTCCGGCACGCGGCAGTTCGACGAGCGCACTGGCTACCGGTCACAGTCCTTCCTGACCGTGCCCATGAAGAATCATGAGAATGTGATTATCGGCGTGTTGCAACTGATCAATGCGATCAGTCCTGAAGCGGGCGGTGTTGTTGAATTTTCCCAGGCCGACCAGCGTCTTGCTGAGTCGCTTGCCTCCCAGGCCGCCATTGCCTTGAGCAATCGGCAACTGGTGCATCAGCTGGAGGTCTTGTTCGAATCCTTCATCAAGCTGATCAATCTGGCTATCGACGAAAAATCGCCCTACACCGGCGGTCACTGTCAGCGCGTTCCGGAGCTGACCATGATGCTGGCCGAGGCAGTCAATGCAACGACCACGGGGCCACTCGCCGATTTCACGCTGACCGAGAAGGATCGTTACGAATTGAGGATTGCGGCGCTTCTGCACGATTGTGGCAAGGTGACGACGCCGGTGCATGTGGTCGACAAGGCGACCAAGCTGCAAACCATTTTTGACCGGATCAATCTGATCGACACCCGCTTTGAGGTATTGAAGCGCGATGCCGAGGTGAGCCAGTGGCGGGCGATTGCTGACGGGCAAAGTCAGGCTGAAGCGCAGGGCGTTTATCAGGCTTTTTGCCGGCAATGCGACGATGACCGGGTGTTTCTCCGCCAGGTCAACCTCGGTGGCGAGCATATGCGCGACGAAGACATCGAGCGTACCCAACGTATCGCCAGCCAGTATCGCTGGCGGAATGTAGCCGGGGAGGATGTTCCCTTTCTCAGTGACAACGAAGTCGAAAATCTCATCATCCGGCATGGCACGCTGACGCCGGCTGAACGCGAAACGATCAATCACCATATCGTCGCCACGATCAGGATGTTGGAAGCGCTGCCCTGGCCCGGAGATTTGCAAAATGTCACCGAATACGCTGGCGGCCACCACGAGCGTATGGATGGCAAGGGCTACCCGAAAGGTCTGAAGCGCGAGGAAATGAGCTGGCAAGCGCGGATGATAGGGATTGCCGACATTTTCGAGGCCTTGACCGCGAGAGATCGGCCGTACAAGGAAGGCATGAAGCTATCGCAGGCTTTGACTATTCTGGAAAATTTCAAAAACAACGGTCATATTGACCCGGATTTGTACGCCGTGTTTTTGCAGAGCGAGGTCTATCGCAGATATGCCGCGGCTTTTCTCGAGCCGCAGCAGGTCGATTGCTGAGGCTGGGCGTCCCGTTTTCTGCTCAGACAGCAGCCAGCGCCAGCGCACCTCGCAGCCCGAGGTCTTCCGCGGTCAACCGGTAAATCGGCATGTTTTTCACGAGCGGCGAGTGTTCGTGCTTGTTGAGAAAAGCCGCGATCAAGGGCGTACCGTCGATCTGCGGCAGTAATTTGGCGGCAATACCACCGGCCAGATAAACCCCGCCGCGGGCCAGCCAGTGCAGGGCAAGATCGCCGGCAAAGGCGCCATAGCAACTGAGCCAGAGCTGCAGTGTCTGTTCGGCCAGCCGGTCGGTGCCGGTGAGGGCGGCCTGGCTGATTTCTGCCGGTTGCTGCGGTCGACCGCCCAAAAAGGCATAAATCCGCGCCAGACCAGGGCCGGAGACGACATCTTCGGTGGTGACACGGCCGTTTTGTGCGAAGAGCCAGCGCCAGAGTTCACCTTGTTGCGTCGTTTGGGGGGCAAAGCCGATGTGACCGCCTTCGCCGGGGATGACGCGATAATGTCCATTTTCCCAAACCAGACCGGCAACGCCGAGGCCGGTACCGGCGCCGAGGATGACGCGGGGGGCTTTAGCAATGGGCTGCCCCGGATGCAGTGTCTGGATGTGTGCCGGATCGACGATTGAAAGACCGTTGGCTGCCGCCGCGAAATCGTTGACCAGCGTGACCTTGCCGATGCCGAAACGCTGGCTGATTTTCCTGGCGGAGAGGTGCCAGGGCAGATAAGTCAGTTGCGCCATCTGGCCATCGGTCGGGCCGGCGACGCCGAAGCAGGCTGATGCTAGCGCTGGCCGGTCAATCAGAAACTCGCCAAGCAGGGCGTCGAAATTCGGGTAATCGGTGCTGGCAAAGCGTTGTTCGCGGATGATCTCGATGCGGCCATCAATCAGCTCGGCCAGCGCCAGCAGCGTCTTGGTGCCGCCGAGATCGCCGCCGAGGAGCATCGATTAAACAGCGACCTTGGCAGCAATGTGTGCCTGCGGGTCGTAGCCATCGAGGCGGAAATCCTCGAAGCGGAAGGCGAAGATATCCTTGACCTCGGGGTTGATCCACATTGTCGGCAAGGCTCGCGGCTGACGCGACAGTTGCAATTCGGCCTGCTCGAAATGGTTGGTGTAGATATGGGCATCGCCGAAGGTGTGCACGAATTCACCGGGCTGATAACCGCAAACCTGTGCCAACA
>CAYWNX010000278.1:0-3960 GCA_964459735.1 uncultured Dechloromonas sp.
TACCTGCGGCGAAGAGACCGAGCAGTAAAAATATCCAAAGATAAATATTTGCCTCATCGCGCCGGACCAACTGCGCCAGTTGGTCCGGCGCCAGATGCGTGACGACTCGCCAGCGGCGGGCTTTTTCGGCCTCCGTCAGGGGATTTTTTTTATTCTCGCGAATGTCCGTGATGCTGCGCGCCTCCGCCAGCAGCGGATAAACCGACCGGAAAGTCCAGAGGCCCTGGGCATCGATGAACTGGCCATGATCCTCATCGACCAACTTGGCCCAACTCTCGGGGAAACGTGCCGGCAGGCTGCGCTGCGCGTCATTGAACATGAACCCCCATTCATCAGCCGGGTTCGGGGAGTGGACAAAATAGCCTGCCGTATCAAGCAACATCAGGTGATCGGCCACCTGGGTAGTCACTGCCTCCATGTGGGCGATCATTTCGTCGCTCAGATAATTGAGGATGATGATGCCGTGTTTGTCACCATGCCCATCGAGCAGCGGCGTAGCCAGCCGAAGCATCGGTTTGTAGGGCGTTTCAATCACTCCGTTTTCGACATTGAGGTCGAGCAGCGAGATGTACACCTCGCCGGCCGCAAGCTTCATGGCCTCGGCAAAGTAGTAGCGATCCGCCTTGTTCTGCAATTTATCCTTGGCGATAACGACCGGCTGGCCCGCCTTGAGGTCGACGCGCAGCACCTCCTGGCCACGGCTATCGATCCAGCGCGCCTGTTCATAGACCGGCTTGGTGCGCAGGAGCTCGATGAACGACTGCTCCATGCGACGCATATCCGGCATGGCCAATTCATCCGATGGCGCCTGAATGACATTGAGGCGCGCCAGATAGCTCAGATCCTGCCGAATGATCTGTGTCCGACGATCCAGCATGGCCGCCCCCAGGCCGACATTGAACGACTCATTGGCCCGAACTTCCGACAGCATGGCAGCCCGATGGCTATCGATAAAGGCGTAGGCGCCGAGGCCAATCAGTAGCGCCACCGGCAAAAACAGGCGGAGCCAGGCAAACAGGCGACCGTTCATGGCGTCCCGGCCGAGGTTGGAGATTTGGCGTTCTGCAGGTCTTTCGCCATCCGGAAAGCCTCGCGAATCTGCTCGCGCAACTGGTCGTCATCCCAGGGTTTGGTCAAAAACTTGTAGATGGCGCCGCGATTGATCGCGCCGGTGACCGATTCGAGATCGGTATAGCCGGTCAACACCATACGGATGGTGTCCGGGTACAGCTGGCGGATGCGGGCGAGAAATTCCGTGCCCGACATCTCCGGCATGCGCTGGTCGGAAATCACCACCTGTGCCGGATGTTTGGCCAGCATTTCAAAGGCTTCGGCCGGTGAGGCGGCGGCAAGAATGTGGTAGCCCTCGCGGCGCAACAGACGACTCAGCGAAGTCAGGATATTGGGTTCGTCATCCAGCAACAGCAAGGTCTGGGCGCTCTCCCGCGGCTCTTCGAAAATGGGCAAGTGCTTGTTGCCGAGCAGCAGCGGGGCAAACTCCTCGGCTGGCAAGGGGCGGCTGAACAGGTAGCCCTGCATCGCATCACACCGCCGCCCGCGCAAAAAACTGGCCTGCGCTTCGGTTTCGACGCCCTCGGCCAGCACGGTCAGATTGAGACTGCGCGCCATGACAATGGCGGCGGTGGCAATGGCGGCATTGACCGGATTTTCGATAATGTCGCGAACAAAGGCCTGATCGATTTTCAGCTTGTCGAAGGGAAAGCGCGAGACATAAGCGAGTGAGGAATAGCCGGTACCGAAATCATCAAGCGACAGTTTGACGCCGATAGTTTTCAATTCACGACAAATGGCGACGGCCTGATCGACGTCATCAATAAAGGCGCTTTCGGTAATTTCGAGCTCAAGCGCCGCTGGCGGCAAGCCACTTTGGGCCAGCGCCGCACGCACCACGGCACACAGGTTCGGCTGGCGAAATTGCCGTGCCGAAAGGTTGACCGCAACCCGCAGCGGCAACAAGCCGAGATCCAGCCACAATCGGGTCTGCATGCAGGCGGTACGCAGCACCCATTCGCCAATCGGAATGATCAACCCGCTCTCTTCGGCAATCGGGATGAATTCAACCGGGGAAACACTGCCGAAAAGCCCACTCTTCCAGCGCAGCAAGGCCTCCATGCCGATCATCTGGCCGCTATCAAGGCTGATTTGCGGCTGATAAAAGACGCTCATTTCGTTGCGTTCCAGCGCTTCGCGCAGTTCAACCTCGAGCCCGAGACGACGGGCGGCGTCGGCGTCCATATCCGGCGAGTAAAAACGGAAGGTATTGCGCCCGGCCTCCTTGGCCCGCAACAGGGCTGCATCGGCGCTTTTCAACAAGGCCGGCCCGCTATCACCATTTTTTGGGGCAACGCTGATGCCGATGCTGGCTGTCACCACCATCGACTGCCCATTGACGGTAAAGGGCACCGCAATGGCTTCCAACATGCGCTGGGCAAGGGCGATGGCATCCCGTTCGTGACTCAGGTTGGCCATGACAAAGCCAAATTCGTTGCCGCCACGCCGGCCAATGGTGTCGCCTTCACGCACCTGCAGGCCGAGACGACGAGCAACTTCGATCAGCACCTCATCACCGATCGGCGGCCCCAAGGTGTCGTTGACAATACGGAAACGGTCAAGATCGAGCAGGATAACGGCAGTGCTGCGCTCAAAGCGATGGGCGGTAATCAGCGCCTGGTCCAGCCGGTCGGCAAAAAGATTACGGTTGGGCAAACCGGTCAGGGCGTCGTAACTTACCAGGAACTGAATGCGCTCGGCCGCCTCGTGCCGCTCCGACAGATCGCTGAAAATGCCGACGTAGTGCTGCTCGGCAGATTCGGTCGAGGTAACCGCCGAAATACTGAGCCATTCACTGACCAGCGAACCATCCTTGCGCCGATTGGTGATTTCCCCCTGCCAGTTGCCATAAACCCGAATTTTTTCCCACATTTCGCGATAAAACACCGGGCCATGCACGCCCGACTTCAAAAGATTGGGCTTGCGTCCCAGCACCTCGTCCGGGGCATAGCCGGTGACCCGGCTGAAGGCTTCATTGACCAGCAAAATACAGGCGTTGGCGTCGGTAATACAGATCCCGTCGCTAATCCCCTGAAAAACCGCACTGGCCAGCAGGCGGTCGGCTTCGGCCGTCTTGCGCAGGGTAATGTCGCTCATGGTACCGACCGAGACCAGTGGCTTGCCGGCCGCATCGGCACGAATCACCTTGCCGCGCCCCTCAAGCCAGATCCACCGCCCGTCGGCGGTCTGCGCCCGATATTCGGCATGGACGAGGCCGGCATCGAGTTGCAGGTTGTTTATGCAGTTCTCAACCCGGTAGCGGTCTTCGGGGTGAACCATATCCAGAAACTTGCTGAGTTTTCCCGGCCCGTTTTCCCGAGCGAAAATCTTGCAGAGCGCTTCGTTCCAATCGCAGCGAGCAATGGTGTGATCAATTTCCCAGATGCCGAATCCGGTCGATGCCAGCGTCAGTTGCAGCCTGGCCTCCAGTTGAGTGTTCTCGCTGACCCGGCGCTGGACCTCGGCTTCCAGCCAGCGCTGCTGATTGCTCTGAAGATCGCGCGAGCGCTTGAGTTCCAGCTGGGCACGGACACGCGCCCGGAGTACCGCGGGCTTGATCGGCTTGGTGATGTAATCCGCCGCCCCTTCTTCGAGACCGCGTTCCTCGTCTTCGGCAGCGCCGAGCGTCGTCACGAAGATGACCGGAATTTGCGCTGTATGCGGATCTTTCTTCAGTTCGGCCAGGACCGCCCGGCCATCCATGCCGGGCATCATGATATCGAGCAGGATCAGTTCCGGCTGCGGTGCCAGGCGGGCATAACGCAAGGCCACCGGGCCAGCATTGGCAACCCGCACATCGGCGCCGTCTTCGCGCACCATCGCCGACAGGGTGGCGAGATTCTCCGGCTGGTCATCGACCACCAGAATCAACGGCCGCTGGTCGTGCCC
>CAYWNX010000279.1:0-3941 GCA_964459735.1 uncultured Dechloromonas sp.
GAGTGTGTCGATGTGGCCGGATGCGACGGCCGCGTTGCCAGGCTCAGGGAGGTGGCGAGCGCGTACAAGCAGTGGGCCACCAACAAGGCGAACCTGGCGAAGTTCTTCTTCGACACCGGCGATCACCCTGACGGCAAGCACACGCCGAACGGAAGGGTTGTCAACGTCGACGACAAGTCCGGTTTCATCTACGGAGGTGGAGCCTGGTTCGTTGTCGAGCCAGAGGGTGTGCCCGATCGCAAGATCTGGTTCGTTCGAAACAACGGAATGGACGGAGACGACTGGTCGCGCAACAACGTCGTGACCGGTGGGGCTGGTGCGATCGGGATGACGCTCCCGTGGTCTCAAGACCTCGAGGGTCGCGTAAACGCCGTCGAATGGATGGCCTTTCGTCGTCAAGAAACGGAGACCACATGAACGCCGCAACACGCAAACGCATGGGCAGCTCCGCGTTCGCGGGCTGGTGCACGCCGAACTCGGTCTTGAAGCTGGTGCGCAAGTTCTTCGGTGGGCACATCGACCTGGATCCGTGCTCGGGTTCGCTCTCGAGCGTGGCCGCGTACAAAGCCTTCACCGAGAAGGACGATGGCCTGGCGCAGGAGTGGCGAGGGCGAACCTTCATGAACCCGCCCTATGGCCGAGGCATGCCGGAGTGGCTCGCCAAGGCCATGTACTCCGGTGACGCGCGCAGCCGGGCCATCACCGTCGGCCTCATCCCAGCGCGCGTGGATGCAGAGTACTTCCACGAGTTCATCTGGCGCGGCGCCAGCGCCGTCTGCTTCCCGCAAGGACGCATCACCTTCATCGACCCACGCAAGCTGCGCCGGTGGCAGCTGAACCGCCGCAAGTCGGCCGCGTGGAAAGCAAAGCGTGTCAGCGACGCCTACGAGCACCCAGAAAAGTACTTCGATCCTGCGTTCTTCCCGTCGGCACTCCCGCTGTGGGGAGCGAAACCACGGGAGGTCGCCAGGTTCAAGCGCGTCTTCGGAGCGATCGGCAAGGTC
Source organism: uncultured Dechloromonas sp. (assembly GCA_964459735.1). GTDB lineage: Bacteria > Pseudomonadota > Gammaproteobacteria > Burkholderiales > Rhodocyclaceae > Azonexus. The sequence goes on from CAYWNX010000279.1 coordinate 1,005, forward strand.
ATCGAGCTGTAGCTGTGTTGTGGCCGGATACAAAACGTCTTGGCCGGTTGCTGGTGTCATACCGACGAAACCTGGCCCCACAGCCGCACGCACACGTTACCAGGTGATTTGGCGTACCAGGCGCACGCCCACGCTTTGAACCATGTTCGTGGCGGTGGTGCCAACGCGACTTCATGATCTCAAGGTTACCGGGGCGGTTGTCTGTTTTTCTACCGTTCTTGTGATGCACCACCTCGCCACGACGAAGGCGCCTCCCGAACTTCTTTTCGGCAACCAGCCTGTGCTCATACACATACCCGCGCACGTCGGCCAAGTGGTGGCCGTGCTTTTTGATGAGCACGTATCCATTGCTAGCCACAGTTCGTCCACCGCGCCAACTCGGACTCATTGGGCCAAGTAGCTTTTTTCTCATCATACGCGCGTCACAGTAACACGGAGCATCCATGGAAAAAACAAAGATACAGTGGACAGATAGCACATGGTCTCCGTACCGTGGAACCAAGGGGATGTGGTTTTGTACGAAGGTTTCTCCGGGATGCCGCGCGTGCTATGCGGAGTCCATGAACCTCCGCGGCCTCCGCGGCTCGAAGGTTCCGTTTCGCGCACACGCCGATCGCATCCGGATCGACGAAAGCGTCATGGACGTCCCGATCAAGTGGCAGCGCGCCCGCAAAATCTTCGTCAACAGCATGAGTGACACCTTCCACGAGACCGTCGAGGATCACCACATCGCTCGCGTGTTCGCCGTCATGGCCGTGGCGAGTCACCATACGTACCAGGTTCTAACCAAGCGCTCCGAGCGCATGCGCGACCTGCTCAACTCCCAGGAGTTCTGGTCCAAGGTCGAAGGTTCGGCGCTGGTCATGAGCAACGAGAAGCTGTTCAAGAAGAAGACGCGCGAGCTGTTCGACGCCGCGGTCGTGAGCTTCTCCATCCCGAACAAGATGCTTCCGAACGTCCACCTGGGCGTGTCCGTCGAGAACCAGGAGTACGCAGATCTCCGGATCCCGCATCTCCTGACGACGCCGGCGGCGGCAAGATTCATCTCGGCGGAGCCGCTGCTCGGGCCGGTCGACTTGAGACACCTCGATGCCGATCGCGCCGGCCACGAGGAGCTCTGCCAGGTCGACGCACTGACCGGGCGGCACACCGACATGGGGCGACCGTGCCCCACCGTGCCTGCGAAGATCGACCAGGTCATCATCGGTGGCGAGAGCGGTGGCAAGGCGCGTCCCTTCGACATCGCCTGGGCGCGGGCGATCGTCGAGCAGTGCAAGGAGGCGGGGGTGCAGGCCTTCGTCAAGCAGCTCGGCGCGCAACCGCGGGACGGGCTCAAGCGATTGCGCCTGGCCGATCCCAAGGGAGGCAACATGGACGAGTGGCCAGAGGACCTGCGGATCCGCGGGATGATCGATTCATCGGAGGTTCGAGAATGAGTACTGCATCAGCGTTGGCGACGGAGGCGGCTGACCGTCTGATGGAGCGTCTCGGAATCGAGTCCCCCGTCGGGGCTGTCGACCGATTTCGGCGCGAAAATCTCGCAAACGCCCTCGACGCCGTTGACCGTGCGGCGTGGAAGCGAGCCCAGCGTGCTGCTGCTGACATCGTTGGTGATCAGGGGATGGCAACCAAGATGATCAGCGACGGCATCCGCGCGATCCCCTACAAGGAGCCGAATCGCGATGAAGATTGACAGAGAGATCGAGCAGCTGGCCGCGAAGGTCACGCCGCACAACGAATACCCGCACGATGGGCGAGGTAGCTGCGACACTTGCAACGGCGTCGCTGAGGCGATGCAGCAACTGGTCACCCGCCGCGGCAAAGTCCAAGCTGGTGATGTCAAGGCGCTGCGGGCCGAGGTGGTGCGGCTGAAGATGGGCCGCGAGGCCGCGCGCGACCTGTTGCAGCGAGCGGTCGGGCTGCTCGAACTGCACGACATCCACGGGGCCGTCCGCGAGTTTCTCGACGGCGCGGCGAAGCCCGAGGCGCCGCCCGTCCGCCGCGACCTCGACGACGCGGAGGCGGACGCGATGGCGGAGGCCTACGAGACCGTCTTGATGGGATCAAGTCTCGACGGGAGAGACCTCGACCGCGAGGCCATCCGCGCCGCCTGGCGCGCGGCCCCTCACGGTGTCGTGCCGCCGGAGCCGGACATCGAGGCGGCTGCTGTGGGACCGGATATGCCTAAGAACTTCGTTACGAACGAGATGGTTGACGAGCTTTGGCGGCACCTTCCTGAGTGGATGACTGACGGCTCAGTGGTGCAGCCGGCCCCACTGAAGGGGCGCCTGTTTGGTGGGCTCGATGCCGCCCTCCGCGACAACTGGCGCAGGCTCGCAGCCGAGGTCCTCCGCGCCGCCAAGGTGCTGCCGCCGGAACCGCCGAAGCCCGAGCCGTGGAGCGCGGTCAGGGATGGGGTGATTTGGGTGCGGGCGCGTCGGCACCAGAACTGCACATTGCACCGGCCAAACGAGCAGCCCAACGATACGGCCGTTGTGCAGAATGCGATCGGCGATCGAGCAGCCTGCACCGACTGCGCCCGCCGCGACGGCATCCCGCTGCCGCCGGAGGTGCTGCCGTGACCGTCGAGCGCAAGGTTGACGTGCTGCGGGTGGATAGATCGGTCATGAACGCCAGCCGATGGTGTCTCGCTCTGGCGTGCGGTCACGACTTGTGGGTAACCGCGACTCGGCCACCTCGGGCAAAGGCGGTGTCGTGTCCCAAGTGTCGGGCCCTGTGCCCGGCGTGTTGTCGCGCCCGGGAGTCGAAGCCATGACCCCGCTCGTCGCCTACTTGCTCGGCGCCGCGTCGGCGGTCGCGGTGATGCTCGCCGGGGTCGTGCTGGACGCGATCATCGCGCCGTACGTCAACGACCGGCGGCTCAAGGGATTCGTTTGAATCCGCGAAGTTAACAACCGGAGAATTTAACGAGCCATG